>JAITJK010000201.1 GCA_031278935.1 Spirochaetaceae bacterium
AGCTCATTGAGTACCACCTGTTCTTCCACCTTTTTTTCTCATTTCTATCCTCAACTTATTCATCTATACAATATTCTAATAATTTTGTCAACAAAATTATTAGGGCACATTGTGCATAACGTGGTGCGGGTATACGCCCTTTGCAATGATGGACGGGGCACGCTTCTCGATACGCTGATAGTATTGATAACTCTGATCGTTCATTCGTATAATTCCATACCCTTTTCTTCCCGGCAAACTTCAGTTTTTTAGGATGCGCTAAGGACATAGCGCTTAAACACCCAGGCCACACCGCCCTCGCCAACATTATGGGTAATCACCTTAGCCTCACGCTTCAGGGCGTCGCAGGCGTTTCCCATAGCCACCCCCAGCCCTGCGGCTTTAATAATATCCAGATCGTTTTCGCTGTCCCCCACGGCTATGGCGTCGGCCCGGGTCAATCCCAGGACGGCAAGCACGCGATCCATGCCCGTAACCTTAGTCTCCCCCGCAACAATCCCCTCGGAGTACAGGGTAAATTCATTGATCCGCAGGGCCGGTTCAAAAACCGCGCGCTCTTGAGGACTTAAAAAGCCCTGCATAGTAACTTTGGTTATAATTTCCTGGGGATACTTTTTTTGAAAATCCTCCGGGTGGTGAAGTCGCACCGGAGGCTCTCCATAATCGAACAGCAGAGGCGGCCCCAGGGCAAAAACGCCGGTCTCTCCTTCAAACACGCACCACTTGCGGTTATCCAGGTAGAGCTGGCAGATTTTCGGTAATAACTCCGTAGGCACTGCCTTTCGGTACAGAATCTGCCCGGAAAGCACCACCGTCGCTCCGCAGCCCGCTACCATGCCGTCAAGCCAGGGTACCGCTTTTAGGGCAAGGGGTAGGCTTGCCATAGACCGTCCGGTGGATAAAAAAATTTTATGACCGGCCTTATGGGCCGCTTCAATCTGCTGTAGGTCTTCGGGAAACGGACCGGCTTCACCATCAATCAAGGTCCCGTCAATATCCAAAAATATCGCCTTCATGATACGGTTAGGGTATCTTGGAAAGCACATAGTTACAAGATAGCGATGACTCCACTGTCACGGCGCCTGCGGTGAGCGTAGCGGGGCTTTTCGGTAGAGACTCGACGTGAGGCGCCATCTAACCACACGGCAAGTCAGAGGCCTCAAACCCGCTGACTGGGCCTCCACGTCAGGTGTCTGGCCATAGTCCCTTTATTTTCAATGACTGTAGAAAACTCCATTTTAGATTACCGCAAACAAGCCCAAGAATGCAGCTCCATTTATTTGTGTTCATAGTGACGTTTTTTTATAGAGTAAGCACAGTCCCTTTTGGGTAATATTCCGGAGCTGGGATACAGGGACGGAATAGGATCCCCGTTGGAATTAGCAATTTATCCCCAGATATACTTGGCCCGGTACCGCTTCAAATGATATCCTTAAGCTGGTATTGGGTTTATTCGCAATTTGCGGACTTTTTCTCTGTCGAATGCAACGTTAATACGTAGTCCGACTTGAGCCTAAACCCGTAAGGGGAACGCGTTTAATCACCTGCAGGACGTAATCCCTGTGAGCCGGTGGAGGCAGGGGGTCTAAGTCCGGGTCCCAGGCCGTATACCGCGCTTCTACCCGCAGCCAGCCGGAAAAATCCCGGGGCAGAACGATTTCCGTGAAAAAGCGCCGGGGAGGTCCTTCCCCTAGGATGAAAGCAATGGAATTCTGCTCGTGGTTGATCTCAAAAGGCATATCTGCGGCGTAGATCACCGGTAAAATTCCCGCTTCAGGCTCTAGGGATAGGGCAAAACACTGGGGAGACCCGCGAGCTTCCAGGGTGATCCCCAGGGTCTGTCGTTCCAGAAAGGGCAGGCTGCGGGTCTGAATCCGCACAATCTCCCCAGAAGGAGGCGTTTCTTCCGGTTCGATCAGGGTTCGGCGCATGGGAGGCGCGGCAACCCGTGGGCCCCACCACTGGGTGCACACGACTAGCGCTCCGAATGCGCCGCCCAACAGGACCACCGAGAAAAGTAGTCGAGAGAGAAAGAAGGGAAACCTCTGCCGGGGCTTTCCCAGTGTGGCGCCCCGTTCCAAGATAAGCATAAAGGGTAGCATGATAATCGCCAGATATAGGGAAATAAGCCCGTGTTCGTCCAGGAACAGTGCAGTAAGCCTCCCGGAGCTGAAAGGTAGTCGGAGCGCATCGTTCCTAAGCAGGAGAAACAAAAGCTCTACCCCCCGTAGGGGCGTAATCAGCGCACACAGGTACACCGCCGGCGCCCAGGGTATGACCGCCCCGAGAAACGTGAAGGCCAGGACCCACATAAAGACCGGTGTAAAGGTGATATTCAGCCCCGCAGCGATAAACACCCCCAAGCTCACCAGGATCACCGCAGTGGCGCCGTAAAGAAGGCTCTTGCCGGGGATTGATACGAGATCCAAGAGGGGAAACAATGCCGAAAGGAACAAGAGGGCCAGGGCCAGCTTGAATCCCGCCCGGCCATAGTCGCTCAGGGTGGGTAGGTTATAGTGAGCGGACACCAAGGCGATGACCGATCCCGCAGCCTCCAAGGCAATGACCAGGAAGGAGAGCATGATCAGGGGGATCCAGCCCCAGCGCTGAAATACGCGCCATTGCTCCACTAAGACATTCCGGGACACAATGGAATAGATCAAAAACGCAAACAGCAGCATCCCCATAAGGAGCATGAAAAAAAGCACCGTAAGGCCCTCAGAGACAAACCAGTAGCGCCCAAAATAATGGAAAATAATATAATGATAGTCCAGGTTCCCCATAGACACCTCCAATATCTCGGCGTATTCCACCAGGGCGGCAGCGAGGCGCTCAACGGAGAGGTCCGTGGCGTATCCGGGCGGCGCTTTCCCCGTTCCCCAGGGCAAGGGTTCGTATTCCGCCTGAGACCCCTGTATCGAAAGGGCCTGGATCCCCCGGGTTAAGGTCCGACTTACTACATCCGGCCCCTCGACCAGGTTCAGCCAGTAGAGCTCATTGAAGCTCACCCCCAGACGGTAGGGTATCTCCCGGGACTCCCCTATCCGCATCAAGGATTTCAGCACGGTTAAGGCGGCGATACGCTTCCCACCTCCATGGTGGATGACGAGAGAAACCGGGGCCTTGGCTATATCCAGGTACACCAACAGGGTCTGTTCGGGATTATCCAGCTCTCTGTACAGGTCTTCCAGGCCCAAGTGGGAAAGGCTCCGCATATCCTTGGGTAGTTGGGAGACCTCATCCCCTAGAAAGGCCACCCGGATAGGTATAGTCGCGCCGTAGTTGCGGATATGCCGGATGAACTCGATCCCCAGGTACACCCCGAAGGGCAATTCCATTGTATCATTTTCCGGGTAAAAGCCTGGTTCCTCGCTGGAGAGGGGAATCCCCAGCACCAAAATTGCATCTCGCCCGGTCTCGGGGGACGGTGGCAGCGCCACATGCACCGACGTACCGAAACCCCCATACTCGGCAAAGAGGGGGCGTTCTTCAAAGGGTATCTGCTCTTCCTTGAGCAGGTTAATTAAGGTCTGCAGACGGCGGCCTTCCCCGGCCTTGAGGCTCCAGGGAAAGCCGAAGCACAGTAGTAAGAGAAGCAGCCCTCCAAACCGTCCAGGAATTACTATCACGACATTAAGCATACCCCACTCCCCAAGGGGGTTAAAACCCTCGGCCGCCACCGGATCATCCTGGACATCAGCCCTACCCAGGAGATGCGGGCTGTTTTGGAGTAGGTGAAGGTGAAAGTCCTGAGTACTTAAAGGCCCCTCATGAAAACCGTACCATCACCTATGACCAGCCCCGCATAGTTCCGGTTTCTTCCAGGAATGAATAGGCCCTGCAGCAGGTAAGAACACAGCCATGACAATATTGATGAGAGATCGACATCAACGGTATAGGCAGAGCCTCGCTCGGGCGTATCTCTGATCGGTGAGGGCCGTATGGGTGGTTCTCCACCCTAATATGATGCCCGCCGTATGTTTCCGCATACCCCCACCCCCCCATATATGCTAAAACAGGCTTATTAGGACCTTTTAAAGAATGTTTAGTTCTTTATTAGACCTTCCCATAGGGATGGGCATATTGTGAAGGAGAACTTTTATGAGAAAGTGCTCAGGTTTTATAGCAGGAATACTCAGCACGGATTCCACCTGGCCATATCAGAGTGGCGCAAGGGAACCTATACCTACCAGGGTTCCTCGGCTACCATTACGGTACCAATTCCTGGAATGGTACCACTAAAAACTGGGTCAGCGGATCAGGGACGGGAACTGCTTCAGTTCGGAGGATAAGCTGACTATTACTTTCAGGGAGAATTCCCTTGCCTTTACGAAAAAGGAACCCCTTGCTGCGGTAAGATCTTATTCGCGTCTCTGTTGCAGGGGCGCGTTTTACTTTGGTGAGGGGATCAACCCTAGGGGCAGAGCCCGGGTATCCGTCATCGTGAGGCGCGGAGTACCGAAACAATCTAGACAAGCATCTTCCCACTGGATAGCTTCGTTTCACTCGCCATGACGAGGGTACCCCTAACCACGCTGCCTCCCAATACGACTCCACGGCAGGTGGCGACGGGTGGCGGGGGAGGCCCTCGCTACACCCACCGCAGGTGTGGTAAAGTGAGCGGGATGATACGTGAAAAAAGTCTTGTGGTGTATAAAGAACGGCCCGCCCTAGTACAGACCCTGGGGGAGAAGATAGGGATAATCCTCCTGGGAGGCGAGTCCCTGCGGGTCCGGCAAAAGGATATTGAGCTGTTGCATCCCGGGCCCTGCTCTCTGGATAGCCTTGAGCAGGAATTGCCCCAGGCGGATGTACAAGCGGCCTGGGAGTTGTTGGAGGGGAACCGGATCGCCTTGGCGGAACTGGCGGAACTGATGTACGGGGACTACACCGGGAGTACAGCCTGGGCTGCATACCGACTCTTCAAAGACGGTTTGTATTTTGCCGGAACCCTTAAGGAAATACAGCGCCGGCCCCAGGAAGAAGTGGAAGCGGAAACCGCGAAACGGACGGAAAAACAGCGGGAACTGGCGGAACGGGAGGCTTTTTTAGAACGCCTTAAGGCGCGAACCTTGAAATTCCCGGAGGATCGACGGTTTCTCCTGGATGTGGAAGCTCTGGCGTATGGCAAAACCGATAAAAGCCGCACCCTCAAAGACCTGAAACTCTCCGAATCGCCCCAGGAAGCCCATAGGGTCCTGCTCGGAACCGGATACTGGACGCCCTGGGTCAATCCTCACCCCCTGCGCTTCGGCCTTTCGCCGGTATCGGCGAAAATCCCAGTAAACCCACCGCCGGAAGATGAGGAACGGGTGGACCTTACCTACCTTAAAGCCTTTGCCATTGATAACCCCTGGAGCAATGATCCGGACGATGCCATTTCCGTAGAAGATGCGTGCCTCTGGGTCCACGTGGCGGATCCTGGCTCCTCGATCCTACCGGGGAGCCCTGCCGACGGGGAGGCCCGTAATCGGGGGGCCACCCTCTACCTTCCGGAAGGGGCCTCCATGATGTTGGCCGAAGAAGCCCTTGCGTGGTATGCCCTGGGTATGCGCTCTCCTTCCCCAGCGCTGTCTTTCAAGATGACCCTCAATGATGCAGGGGCTATCGTGGAAACGCTTATTTGCCGGTCCTGGGTTCGGGTAAGTCGCTTGACCTACCAAGAGGCCGACGCGCTGCTTACGCGGGATAGCGAGGGGACGACGGAATTGCGGGCCCTCTTCGCTCTAGCAGAGAAAAACCTGGCTCGCCGCCGGGACGCCGGGGCGGTGTTCATGGAATTCCCAGAAGTGCATATTACCCTTACCCAGGAGCAGGTCGCTGTGGAACCCCTAAGTGCCTATCGATCCGCAGACATGGTCCGGGAATGTATGCTCTTGGCCGGAGAAGGGGCCGCGCGCTGGGCCTTGCGGCGGCAGTTGTCCTTCCCCTACGTGAGCCAGGAAACCGGAGAGCTGCCCCACGTCCCGCTACAGGGTATGGCTGGGTCTTACCAGCTCCGCCGCTGTATGCGGCCCCGGACCCTTTCGGTTAAGCCGGGAATCCACTGGGGTCTGGGGCTTGACGTCTATACCCAAGTTACCAGCCCTTTGCGCCGGTATACGGACCTCTTGGCCCACCAGCAAATCCGCGCCGTGCTCCGGCAGGAAGCCCCCTTGGGGGAGGCAGAGCTCCTGTTCCGGCTGGGAGCTGGGGAAGGGGCGAGCCTCGCCACCGTACAGGCGGAACGAGCCTCCCGGGCCCACTGGCTTGCGGTATACCTAATGGATAAAAAAGGTTCTACCTGGGACGCCGTGGTGTTGGAGAAGCGGGGCAACCGATTCCTGGTTATGATCCCGGCCTTGGGCTTAGAAACCCAGGTGGCCCTCAAAGGGGAGCGGGAGCCTAATGAGCCGGTACTACTCACTCTGGCCTCGGTGCGGCTTCCTGAAACGGATATGGTTTTTGTAAGCGAATGAAGGCCATCCATGCCGAAAGCAGGGGGATCTGCAAAAGGATAAAAAAATACGCACTTCCCCCGTAAAATGGGCTAAACCATCTTGACGTAATGATAATTGTGTATAAAATTACTTTTATATGAGTGACTATCTGGATCCTAATAACGAAGAATTGCTTAAAGACTTTTTCAGTGAAGCCCAAATGCAAGTCGATACCCTGGAACAAAATATCCTGGTGCTCGAAAACGAGGGTGGAAACCGGGATGCGGTGGATGAGATTTTCCGGGCGGCTCATACCCTGAAAGGGGGAGCGGCTACCGTAGAAATGATGGAACTATCCCATTTTACCCATTTGGTTGAAGATGTATTGGATGCCATTCGATCCGATGCAGTCACCATAACAGAGGAGGTGGTGGATACCCTCCTCGCGGCCATTGATATTATCAAGGCCATGATTACCCAGCGTATGGACGGCTCGGTGTACACTGAGGATACCTCCGCCATAGAAGGTCGTCTTTCGGTACTGCTCCCTGAAGGGTCGGGTCATAAGAAAGCCGCCCCCAAGGCTGCGGCGGTTGCGGCTACGCCTGTCGCGGCTCCAGCTCCGGTACCTGTGGCGACGGTCAAGACCGCAGGAACTATTTCAGAGTATGACTTGCTGGAACTCAAGGAATCCGGGGAACCGGGAGTGCCGATTTACCGGGTTTCCGTACAATTTGATGAAAACGGCCTTATGAACACCGTGGGAGGTATCCAAATATACGCCTCTCTCAAAGAAGACGGGACCATCCTTAAGACTTACCCAGATTTCGAACAGTTGTATGAGGATAATTTCTTCCCGGTGGTAGATTATTATATATCTACCCAAAAAAGTGTGGATGAGTTAAAGCGGCACGTGGTCATTCCTGATGTAAGTTTAGGAGCGTCGATTGTCGACTTAAAAGATATAATCGGAGTAGCGCCCTCGGTGCATGAGGTACCGCCGCCTAAAGTGGAAGGATCGCCTGCACCGGTTGTAGCGGCTTCGGCACCCCCCGTGGCGGCGGCTCCCACGCCGACGCAGCCCCCCAAGACCGTTCCCAAGCCTGCCGAAGAGGCTGCGGCCAAGGCTGGAAGCGCCAAAGAATCCGCAGACGCCAAGAAGGCGGGAAAAGAAGCGGGTTCCATTCTACGGGTTGACTCAAAACGGATTGATGACCTCTTAAATCTGGTGTCTGAGACTGTCATCACCAAGGCCACGTTCAACCAAATCAGTAATCAGTTTAGCGACTTGGTCAATGAATTACATAGCCTTGAAGCCAGCTATCGGGATAAAATTAAAAGCCTCTTCGACAACCTGCCGGGTTACCTGGAAAGTATTCAGAACGGTCGTTCCATCAAGGATATACGCAAAGAGATGGGCGAGCAATACGGGGATATTTTCTCCCTCTTTGACGGGTTTGAAGCGGCGGTAAAGAGTAATGTCGGTAAATTCCGTTCCACCTCTCAGAATCTGGGACGTATCACTGGGGAGCTTCAGGAGGGGGTCATGCGGATCCGCATGGTGCCGATTAGTCAGATTTTCGGACGGTTCCCCCGTTTAGTCCGGGACCTCTCCAAGAGCCTTAACAAGAAGATCAATCTGGTGGTGGAAGGGGAAGAGACTGAACTGGACAAATCGGTTATCGAGGACCTTTTAGACCCCATCATGCACTCGGTGCGCAATTCGGTGGATCACGGTATAGAATCCCAGGAAGAGCGTAAAGCTGCGGGAAAACCCGATGAGGGGATGGTCCTGCTCAAGGCCACGAACGAAGGAAACATGATCATCATTGAGATCCGGGACGACGGCAAGGGTATTGACGTGGAAGCGGTCAAGGCCAAGGCCATTGAACGGGGGATCATCCATCCGAATAAGGTGTTGACCGATGTGGAGGCATTCAATTTGATCTTTGAGCCGGGATTCTCCACGGCGAAGAGTATTACCTCCATCTCGGGCCGAGGAGTGGGTCTTGATGTGGTCCGTCGGCAGATTGAAAAGCTCAATGGCACGGTTACGGTGAGTTCCGAGCGGGGCAAGGGGACTAAATTCATCATCAAATTGCCTTTGACCTTGGCGATTATTCAAGGGCTTTTAGTAAGGGTGGGTTCTGAAATCTATTCCATCCCCATTACGTCGGTTATTGAAAGCCTGCGGATCAAGGCGGAGGAAATCCGGAAAATCGATAACTACGAGGTTTTTAATATTCGCAATGACGTCGTTTCCCTGCTCCGGCTTAACCGGCTTTTCGGCATAAAGACCGAGAAACAGCAGGACTATAACTTCATAGTTATCGTGGGGAGCGCCGAGAAGAAGATGGGCTTCATGGTAGACAGTCTCATCGGTGAGGAAGACGTGGTGATTAAGCCTTTGCGGGATCAGTACACCAATTCTCCGGGGATTGCCGGGGCGTCGATACTGGGAGACGGATCGGTTTCTCTCATCATTGACGTAAGCCAGCTTTTGGAGCTTGGCCTGCGTAAGGAATTGGAGCAACGCCAAATCCGTGAAGCATCAATACGGTAACGAGGAAAACTATGGCGGTGATTAAAGATTTAGCAACGGCAAACGCTGAGTTGCAGCAACAGAAAGAACGAGTCGATACAGTTGATTTTAAGATGGTAACCTTTTCCCTGGCGGGTAAGGACTATGGGGTGGATATTATGAACGTCAAGGAGATTGCCAAGGCAGATAAGTTTACCTATGTGCCCAATGCCGTTTCCTTTGTGCGGGGGGTGTATAACCTGCGAGGGGATATAATTCCCATTATCGACCTTAGGTCTTTCTTTCACATGAAAAGTGAGCGCCGAGTAGACGGACAGGAAAATATGCTCATTCTGCATCTAGATGATCGGGTGTATGGAGCCATCGTTGACAAGATAGACAAGGTGGTGGGCATCAATTCTGAAACGATTCAGCCTCCACATCCTATGTTCGGGGAAATCAACATTAAATTCATTACCGGGGTGGTGGAAAAGGACGGCTATCTTTATATTATTCTGGACGTCATGCGAATGTTTAGCCAGAAAGAAGAGGAGAAGCAGAAACCACGAACCGCCATTCAGGATGCTGGAGGGGATAATTACTACGTGCCTCCCGCTGCGGCGGCTCCGGAACAGGCGGAAGAGGAGAAACGTCCTGTGGTTTCAGACACCACCATCGGGTTTATAAAAGAAAGCCTTACCGCCTTGAAACAGTTCTTTGTGAGTCCCATTAACCTGGATTGGTTTAATCGGCAGTTTGCCGAGTGGAGCAGTACCCGCACCGACGCGGACTTGCAGATTAAGAATGCCACGGAGGCCGATGAATACTTGGCGGATTTTCCTTCCCCGTATACGGGTGAATTCTGGAGCGACGCCTATGCCGCGCAGGTAAAGGACATACTCCCGGATATGAATTCCAATAACATTCAGGTATGGAACCTGGGGTGTGGAAGAGGGTATGAAACTTTTTCATTTGCCTGTATACTGAAATTACGGTATCCTGATGGGCATATAAAGGTGTGGGCCAATGATAATGACATCATGGCCATAGCGGACGCACCGAATATGACTTTTGATCTGAATAAGGTGCCGGAATATTGCCGCTCCTTCATGGTTAAGGGGCGCAATGGCTACACCTTTAATCAAGTTATCAAAGATTCAATTGTCTTTGAATACCATGACGTGTTGAATAATAATGTTTTGCCGGATTTGAATATCATCCTGGCCCGGGACCTTATTTCTTTCTTCCCGCTGGATAGTCAAGAGCGCTTGATCGTCGACTGTACCGAAAGACTGAAAGATAAGGGAGTGGTTATTTTGGGGGCCAATGAGGTATTATCAGGAGATAATTGGGAGTCTATCGGGAGAGAGCCTATCTCGGTATTTTTGTATAGTAAAAGTTAATTTGAGTAAGGAGTATGGAATATGAGAGTTGAATATATTAATCCCTTTGTGGAAGCAACCTATAATATTCTTAATGAGGTGCTTGGTGTTGAGGTTACTCGTGGATCCCTTTACCTTAAATCCGCAAGTGTGGCGATCCAGGGTGTTGCGGTGTTAGTAGGGCTTGCCGGAGATGTAGAAGGCCGGGTTCTGTTCGACATGACCAAAGAGACGGCATTGGCGGTAGCCGGAGCCATGAATGGCGGGGAAAAGTTTACAGCCATGGACGAAATGGCGAAGGCAACCATTCAGGAATTAGCGAATATGATAACTGGTCAAGCGGTTACCAAGCTCCATGACTTAGGGTTTAAGTTTGACCTGACGCCCCCGGCGCTGTTTACGGGTACCAACATGGAAGTCTCGAATAACCTCAAGGTGGAGGCGCTGATTGTTCCAATGGAGCTTGGTCCCTGCGGTAAACTTGAGGTGAATGTAGTTATCCGTGAACGAGTGTAATCCTCTTCATTAAAGGCTTGAACAAGTACGTTCACCTATGCTAGGGTGAACGCATGAGTATCTGACGTTTATAATTTACAACAAGGTCAGGGATTAAGGGCGGTTAGCTCAGTTGGTTAGAGCACCAGTATGACACGCTGGGGGTCACAAGT
>JAITJK010000037.1 GCA_031278935.1 Spirochaetaceae bacterium
ATAAGCGAGTCCGCCATGACGAGTCAAAACGCCTTTTCCATCGAGCAGGTAGAACTGGGCTATAAGAACTACCTGCGTTTTTCTGTGGGGAGTACTGCGGTGTGGCTAAAGCGCTTCGAGCTGGGCTATCCTTTTCCGTTGAACAACAACTTTTTCTACCAAAACAGCATCGGGGACTTTGATAACATGGGGCTTTTTGTCAATATGAAGGCCCAATATCCCGGTTTTGGGGGACTATGGTTTTCTTTTTTCGCCGATGAGATTGAATTTTCCAGTATTTCCCAGCTTTTTGAGCTAGACCGGCATATGTTTGCCCTACAAGCCGGGGTGTATATACCGATTCCGTTGGTTTCCTTCGGCTTTCTCACGGTGAGTTACACTAAGGTAGAGCCCTATTGTTACACCCACACCAGAATTTTGGCTCCCTGGTACGGTACAAACCCTATGGAACTGGCCTATACCAACAACGGGGAAAGTCTTGGGCATTATCTACCGCCGAACGCCGACGAACTGCGGGTGCGTATTGAGGGCTTACCTGCGGGGCGGACCAAAACCTATGTGCAGTATCAGCTAATCCGGCACGGTGCGGATTACGGTTCCCGCAGCGTAGACGGCAGTTCGTTGCTTTCTGAACTAGACCCGGAAGGGCGTAGTGAAAAAATGGTGCTTCGCAAATTTTTCCTCCGGGACGGTGCTTATGAATGGCGGCACATAGTGAAAGTCGGTGCGTCCCATACCTTTGCCGCGCTCCCCTGGCCCGTGCAGGTGTTTGGGGAAGCAGGGGTGGTGTTTTCCTCTTTCACCGATATAGCGGGAGAACCGAATTCCGGCAGTGCTTCCGCATATACCCCCATCAACACCGCCGAATATCCTCGCTCCACCGCCCTCATCTTCAGCCTAGGTCTTTTGTACAACCTACCCTAACCACTTGCCGTGGAGGCGTATGGGCCGTGCGCCGTGTTTTCTCTCAACGTCCTACCCCTTTATACCTCCAGCGCAGGTGGCTCACGGCAAGTGGCTAAGGCGCGGAGGCGTAGGGATGCCCATTGAACAATTAAAAGCCGCAGTCGTTGGATGGATATAAGGTCGTCGTCTAAAAGCACTTCTCCCAAAACCAGCTGGGCTACGGGCTCCGCGATGAAGCTGGGTAGTTCACCAATCCACCGGGCCAGAGGCGCCCCTTGATTGCCGGCAATCAAAGCCCGGACCGCAGGCTGTAAAGCCTGGGCCTGTTTAAGGCTGAAAAGTACTTCAGACCGCTTCCGCTTGAGCCGACTCCCCCGGGTCGTCCGGTAATACTCATAGGCCGATTCGACCTCGTCCAGGGCCAAGGTCGGAACCAAGGCGGGATCCTCCAAGAAACGAACCAGTAAGGGGTAAAACTCCTGCTGCATATCCAAAATATTCGCCAGCGCTAGGGCTACTTCGTCCCGAAGATAGGGCGGAGGATTAACCGCCCGGAGTATATCCAGCAGAATGGGCAGAGAATGCGGCGACCGATAGATGCCAAAAGCCTGAACGCCCATGATCTTCAGCCGAGGGTTGGCGGTCTTGAGAATGATTTCTTCAATCAGTGGACGAAACGCTTCATCCTCCAATTTGGCCAGGGCAACAATGGCTTCTCCTGCTAGCATATAGTCTTCGGAATAAACCAATTCCCGCAATAAAGGCGTCGCCGCAAAAATCCGCTGCTCCCCCAAAATCCGGGCGGAAATGTAGGCCGTGGTAAAGGGATGGTGAATCACGTCTTGCGTAAGGGCCTGCTCCGCCGCATCAGGTAGGACTTCCAGGGCTTCCAGGGCGCGTAGGGCTTCCATCCGTATGGCCAGCCGGGGAGATTTAATCCGGTCCAAAAGTCCCTGAACTGCTAGCCGCGAGGGTGTATCGTGAAGCGCCTCCAGCAAAGCCGCTTCTTCCACGGAATCGGTAGTCTTCTCTAGCTTGTCCAGCAGCGCAATGGCCCTCAGATCCCGAAAAGAAAAGATCACTTCCAGCGCCCCCCAGAAGGGAAGGGCCCCCAGGGGAACAAGCTTTTTCTGGAGAACTATGATACACAGCGTTATCAGTAACAGGATCGAGTACAAGAGCTTATATGCCGCCCCTAAGGACACCTCAAAGCGCCCGAGCATATCGAGAAATAAGCCGGTCAGCAGGGAGCCCCCGGCGCCGGCAATACCGAAGACCAGAAAGTAGAGAATCCCCATGTCCAGCATGAATTCAAGGGGAACCAGGCTCAGAAAATAGGTCTGAGCTATGCCCTCGGAACCGAGAAACCCGAAATGCAGCAGAAAAAATACAAAACCTAAGAGCAGTACCAGCGTATACCCCTGAGCGATCATCCCCAGCGGAATAGCAATCACCGAAATCATCCCTACCAAACCGGTGATGACGCAGATGATAAAAAGGGGTTTCGCCCCGATGCGCCTGACCAGTAGCTTGATCATCAGGCCTATAAGCAAGGTGCCCAGTCCCCCAAAGACCGTATACAGAGAGACCAGGCCGTCACTCTGCCCAAAGACCTCCCGGGTGTAGACGATGAGGAAAGACCGGGACACCCCGGAGACCAAGGCCACCAAGAACAGAATGAGGATGAATTGCCGCAGCGAAGGCGTGGAAAAGGCATAGACCATGACCTCCCTGAGGCTACGCTGTTTTGCTTTAGGCGGTGCCGGAGGTTCGGGAATATTCCGCATCAAGAAACCGCTGATAAGACCACAGCCGATACCGATGAGCATAATAATGCTGTACAGGTACAGGGGCGGATCCCGGCCTAAAAGCAACGCGATGATAAAACCCGCGAACATCCCCACCGCACTGTTGATGATCTGGATTTGGGTCATATAGCCGCTACGGTCCGGCCCTGTGGCGAGGTTGCTCAAAACCGGGTTATTGCCGATCATCCCAATCCCCCGGATTGTGTGGAAAAGAGCGACCCCCAGGAAGGTCAGCTGTAAGGCTCGCTGATGATTTCCCCTAGCCATCACCCAGGGTACGAACAAGAGGGGGATCATGCAGATGGACCGGCCTATCCAGGCGGCACTGAAGATGCGGATAATGGAAAATCGCTGGGCCAGGATCTTGCCAAGGGGCAGAAAAAAGAAGGACATGTAGAGCAGTGCGCTTAAGGTCCCCAGAAAAGTAGCGGAGGCCTTAAGGCGCATGGCAAAAAGGGTGATGATATTACCCGTGAGGAAGGTCCAGGAAAGGGCGTTAAACCCATTAAAGAAGTTGTACAATTCACGAGCCTTACCAAGATGATACGGGGAAAGGGGTGTACTCATAGGTTCTCTTCTCTATAATCTTTGTTTATATAACTATGCTTCCTTATCCCTAGAGTTTTCAAGGGCCACTTAAGTAGACAAACGGGCTGATTAAAGCAAAACCGCATCTTCGAGCCATATATGCTGTATGAGACCAGTGCGTATGCTTCAACGCGCGGTGTGGTATGAGATACACACCCGCATCAATAACCGGGAACCCTTGTTCCGGCGCCCTAAGGCTTTGTCCCTGTTTACCCAGGTTTTCCGGGAGACCGAGAAGCGGTTTGTGTTCCAGGTTCAGGGCGTAAGTATCGCCGATGACCGGCTCACGTTTTATATCAAGCCTGCGGATGGGGAGGCGCTTCCAGCTATCATGAAGTGGATGAAACAGGTGTTCGCCCAGCGCTACAACCGGACCCACAGTCGGGAGGGGCATATCTGGGGCGACCGGTATAGATCGCGAATACTCTCTGGGGAACCACCCACTACCTGCGGTGGAGGCCTATTGGAGGACCCCGAGGTCAGGGATAGAGGAGCAGGTGGAGCCAGGGGGATAGGGGTCAGACCCCAGTCCCGGGAAACTCCGTCCCATCCCTCTTTCCCGCCCCTCGTACCCCTTCCCACCATCCCGGCGCCTGGATAATCGGCGTCCATTTGTTTTGAGTCCTGTATCGGCACCTCCTATTCGTCCCAAACAGAAAACTCCCCGGGTAAAAGTCTGTCTTGACCACCGGCCCTAGAGTCGCCATTTAATATGGATGCCTAGCCCCCCGGCGGACATTCATCCGGTAGAACTTGACCTTTTTTTCGATAGTTAATATCTTAATAATCAAGTATTTTACATTTAAGAGGTTACTATGAACAAGGATACCATCGCGCTTATGGAACGGGAACGGCCGTCTGTAGCGATTCTCCGGCTGGCTTTGCCTATGATGCTGGCCATGATTGCCCAGATGGTCTACAATATGACCGACACATTTTTTATCGGACAAACCGGCGATCCGAATATGGTGGCGGGAATTTCTCTGGCCATGCCCCTTTTCATAATTTCTCAGGGGATAGGCAACATTTTTGGCGTGGGAGCCTCAAGCTACATTTCCCGGCTTCTGGGGGCGCGCAAGGGTAACGAGGCGAAGCAGACCTGTTCCACGGCCTTTTGGACAACGGTTGGTATGGGTATAGTAATTACTGCGGCGCTTTTTATATTCAGAAAGCCGTTTTTGCGTATTAGCGGGGCAAGCGATGTAACCTTTGCCTATGCCGATACGTATTTTGCCATTATTAGCGCGTTTATGATTCCCGCGCTCCTCAATATCGCGCTTTCCGGCCAAATGCGGAGCGAAGGTGCTACGGCCAAGGCAACCCAGGGGATGCTTATCGGCATCGTTCTCAATGTTGTCCTTGACCCCCTATTTATTCTAAAGCTGAACTGGGGCGTTGCCGGGGCGGCGTGGGCTACGATCACCGGGATGATCGCGTCGGTAACCTATTACTGCTTTCATTTTGTTTCGCGCCGGACGGTCCTTTCGATACACCCGAAAGATTTTAAGCCCACTGCCCGAATGTACGCGGAAATCCTAAAAATAGGTATTCCTTCAGCGCTTTCAAATATCGCTATGACCGTATGCCTGGTGTTTAGAAACCGTGTCGCGGGAAGTTACGGTGACTTTGTTGTTGCCGGAAGCGGTATCAACCAGCGCATAGTATCCATAAGCTTTATGCTCATCATGGCCCTCGCCATGGGTTATCAGCCTTTCGCCGGTTTTAACTATGGGGCGAAAAACTTCAAGCGTCTGGCGGCGGGGTTTCGTATCACTATACTCTATTCAACAGTTTTATCCGTGTTTTTTACCCTTGTGTTTGCCTTGGGAGGCCGCTTTATTTTCACCCTCTTTATTCGTGACTATGCCACCGTAGATGCGGGAATAACCTTGCTCCACGCATTTTTATGGTCATTGCCTTTTCTCGGTCTTCAAATGACGCTGATGGTAACGTTTCAAGCTTTGGGAAAATCGATCCTGGCGACCATCGTAAGTCTGGGGCGGGATTTTTTGTTCTATCTTCCGCTACTCTTTCTGTTTAATAGGCTTTGGCAATTCAAGGGGTTTATGTATTGTCAGCCTGTAGCCGACGGGCTGACAACTGGTGTCGCTCTTGCTTTGAGCAGTCGCCTGTTTAGGCAATTAAAAAATTTGGATAAGGAAGAAGCCTTATGAAGGATGCATTAAAACAGGATTTGCTGCGTTCCCTTTTTTGCTTTAAAAAAGCGACGGTCACTATTTCCCATTATATGTCGAAGGATGATGAGGACGGTCTTTCGATAGCGGAAATCTCCGCTCTGTGCTGCATTGATCATGGTTGCGGTAAAACATCCGGCCAGGCGGAGCGGACAGCTCATCATGCAATGCACGAGATCCTGGCGGTAACAAAGGCCGCAGTAAGCCAAATGCTGGGCAGCCTTGAAAAACGCGGGTTTATCTGGCGGGAGATAGACCAGGCTAACCGCCGCAAAATTGTTATCACCTTGACCGATAGAGGAAAGGCCGCAGTCGATATGGGAGAGCAGCGCCGGGATGCGCTGCTCTCGCGGGTTGTCAAGCGGTTTGGCGAGAAAGACGCGGAGCATTTTGTACAATTACTGACCCGTTTTTCGGACATTGTGGATGAAGAAACCCGCAAGGCCGATTGACCGCAGGCGCTCTTATGGAAGGATAGGATGACGAAGAATATTATTTTTTATTTTACCGGAACCGGTAATTCCTTAAAGGTTGCTAAAGATGTGGCTAAAGGTATAGAGGACTGCCAGGTTGTTTCCATGACCGCCTATGCGGCGCATAAAGAAGCGCTTCCTTTACATGACGCCCAGCGGATTGGGTTTGTATTTCCGGTGTATGGTTCGGTTCCTAATTTTGTGCGGAGATTCATTACCGAAACAGCATTACCCCGCCATAAAGACTTGTACTATTTTACCATAGTTACCTGCGGTCATTTTAAATGGAACAGCATTGCAACGGCGCATACCCTGTTAAGGGAAAAAGGGATACCGCTAAACGCCGGTTTCGCGGTTAAAATGGTGGCGAACGCCATCGGTCTTTATGCTATTCCCGCGAATGTCGATGCCATTCTTAAAAAGGCGCAGCGGCATATTGATGTAATCGCTGAAGCCATACAACGGAAACAGTCCAACAGGATTCAAAGAAGAAATCCCCTGATATCTTGGCCGGATAAATTCGTACAGGCTATCCCCATGATGGATAAAGACTTCAATATATCGACGGAATGCAAAGGCTGCGGCGTTTGTGAAAAAGTATGCCCGGTAAAAAACATAGAAATCCTCCATGCCCGGCCCGTCTTTCAGCACCGGTGCGAACAATGTCTTGCCTGTATACATCACTGTCCGGCTCAAGCCTTGAATATCGGAAACAAAACACAACACCGGAAACGCTATATCAATCCCGATGTAGGCCTTAAAGAACTCATACAGGGCAATACGCAGGTAAATACACCCGCAGTGGGATATTGGGACTGAGCGGCGGCGTAAGACGTGAGGCGCCGAGGCAATCCACACAAGACAGTCTAGGCGAAATGTGGTAGCAGTTAGCACTACTCCCTGTTTCCTACGAAACGCCCCTTGCTTCTTGCACTTGCGACTTTGTATCCAAGTCCAATTATAGGTAAGCACACTCCGCCTGTAGTAGGAACGAAAGGAGGGGCGACCCGCTCGCTTATCCTGCGGTCCATCAGAGGCTAGGTTTCCACCACCGGTGGTAGGCTTCCGGGCCGGATAGGTACAGGTTGTTTCCCTGGGTGTCGATGATCGCTACTGCGGGAAAATCCTGTACGGTCAAGCGACGGATCGCCTCGGGCCCCAGGTCTTCAAAGGCGATAAGTTCAGCGGCTTTTACACAGTCCGAAAGCATAGCTCCCGCGCCGCCAATAGCCCCAAAGTAAACCGCGCCGGAACGCTGCATAGTCGCGATGACCTCCCTTGAGCGGTTGCCCTTACCGATCATGCCCCGCAGCCCCCGTTCCAACAGTCGGGGAGCATAGGGGTCCATGCGGTAACTCGTGGTGGGCCCCACCGAACCGATGATTTGACCCGGTGCCGCAGGGGTCGGCCCCGTGTAATAGATCACCTGATCTTCCAGGGGGAAGGGAAGGGAAGCGCCCTGGTCCAACAGGGCGATAAGCCGCTGGTGGGCTGCGTCCCGGGCGGTGTAAAGGTCCCCGGACAGGTAAACGATGTCCCCGGACGTGATCAGCCCAGCTTTTTCTCGGGTTAAGGGTAGGCGTATGTGGTGTTCCATTACAGATCCTCCTGGGCGTGGCGGGCCACATGGCAGTTGATATTCACCGCACAGGGAAGTCCCGCAATATGGGTCGGCATGGTTTCTATGGCCACGGAAAGCGCTGTGGTGGCTCCGCCAAAACCTTGGGGACCAATCCCTAAAGCATTGATCCGTTCCAGCAAGACATACTCCAGGTCCCGGTAATAGGCCACAGGATTGCGTTGTCCCAAAGGACGGAGCAGGGCCTTTTTCGCCAGCAAGGCGGCTTTGTCAAAAGTCCCGCCTAGACCTACACCCACCACTAAAGGTGGACACGGGTTGGAACCCGCAACTTTCACCACGGAAACCACAAAGTCCATAACCCCCGCCTCTCCATCAGAGGGCTTGAGCATCTTGATCTGGCTCATATTTTCGCTACCGAATCCCTTGGGGGCCACGGTGATTCCCAGGCGGTCCCCGGGCGCCACCTCCAGGTACACCATGGCAGGGGTGTTGTCCCCGGTGTTTACCCGGTTCAGAGGATCCGCTACCACAGATTTCCGTAGATACCCTTCCTGGTACCCCTGGCGCACTCCCTCGTTAATCGCCCCGTAGAGGTCGCCTTCAATATGCACCTCTGCGCCGATTTCCAGAAACACACAGGCTAGCCCAGTGTCCTGGCAGATGGGTAGGCGCCGGGAAGCGGCAAGCTCAAAGTTCGCGATGATCTTATCCAGAGTGTCCTGGGCCAGAGGCCAGGGTTCCGCGTCCCTGCCGGAACGCAGGCACGCCTGCACGTCCTCGGGCAAGTCCCGGTTTGCCCTAATACAAAGCCCCTTTACCACTTCGGTAATACGGGCCGCTTCAACAATCTTCATAAATGCACCTCAATGGTAAGGGGAAGGCTTCTTCTGAGGTAAACCCTCCCGTTTCAGGCCGTCTAAACCTACGATAACAGTATTTCCGCACCGCTTCCGAGCCTCCTACGGGGTCTGACCCCCTAGAGGGGCCAAACCCGCTGGCGGACCTCCACGGTAGGAGGTGGCAGGTTAGATTTTGTTTATATCCCGGATTTGATAGGTGCCCTGCTCGCCGACCACCCCGACCAGGAGATAGCGTCCGCTGCTGGGGTCCGCAATAAACTCCTGGTTCAACGAGAAATGTTTAATTTCTTCGGTGTTACGTACATGCATCCGGGGGCCGTGGCAGACCCAGGATTCCTCGCCAATGCGAATGTGCATATCGTCCTGAAAAGAGATGGGCACACTTGCGGCGATAAGGGCCTTCACTTCCTGCTCCAGCTGCTCAAGGCTGATAGGCAGATCAGGCTTTTCCGTGAAACTCAGGATAAACCCGTGCCGCACGTCTGCGTGGAGACACGTGGCCGTCATGCCGTGCTTACGCATCACATATTCGCACAGGTCTTCCACCGTATGGGTCTGCCGCCTGATATCCTGGGACTTAAAGACTATGTCCGCAATGTCTGCGGGCTCCGGCCCGAAAAGCGTAGGCCGGGTGATGATAACCTCTTCGCCGATACCGATAAGGAGGTCCGCGTTGGTCCCCAGGATCGGATAGATCAGGTCAAAATGCTCCACGATTACCCGTTTGCCCAGGCTAACCGCATCCTTCACCGCCGTGGCCAGTTCATGCATCTGGGTAAACGCCGCCTCAAAGTGAATGTCCACATGGTAGGTATGGGCGGTGTAAAAACCCGTAACATTTTCGTTTACTTCCATCAAAGGTAAAGGCCGGGTGTTCACTCCGTCATCGTCGTTGGTAAGTTCAAGTCCCGGAAACATCCCTTTAATCATCATACTTTTGCCCGAACCCGCAAGCCCTACTAGGCCGATGAGCTTGTCAAAAGGGCTTAAGTACTGCTGGGCGATCTGGCTCCCAAGCTCGGCCATCCGTTCAAAACCCCGGGGGGCGAAAAATACGGTGTATAGGTGGCTCTTCTGCATCCGGTCGGAATGGTAACGCATGGGCCGCTCCTATAGATCAAATTCCACGTCCAGGAAGGGCGCGTGCTGCTGGGCGCCGTACACATCGGTCTCACCAATGTCCCCTGAACATAAGGGCCGTTTGATAGTTACCTTGATCGCCTTGGCCGGGTCAAAGTTGATGATATTGATGATGGCGGAAGGGCTGATCTTGTACAGTCGGCACACCAAATCTGCATTGATGACCTTTGCGGCACAGACCTTTTGATACCACTCAAAGGTGGAAAACATCAGATCCATGGTAAGCTCGTAGGGACCGGAATTCTTGCTCCGGATTATTTCGGTTATATCCACCAGTTTTGTTTTCATGCCGTCCTCCTTAGCTTAGAGCTGAATGATTTCCCGGCGGAAAAGTCGCGCCGGGTCCGGGGTGTCCAACAGGTGGTACAAGCTGAACACGTAGACTTCCCCGGCGTGGAAATCGCTGGGTGAGTAGGGGAAGGCCAGGTTCCCCGCAGTAGAACGACGGCCCTCATAGCCATAGTGGAGCATAGTGGACCGGGCAAAAGAACAGATGGTATCCGCCTGCTCCTGGCTTTGGGCGACCGCTTCGATGATAATCCCCAGTTCATGCACTCCCTCAAGGCTCATCTTGGGCTCAAGATTCGCCATAACCCCATCTCGGCCGTAGAGGTTAAAGCGCAGCTGGTAGTGTTCCAAGGTCCCCCGGAAATTGTCCGCCACTCGCTCTTCCACCCCCTTGATGATGGTGTCAATTTTGGCAATCATGATCGGGTCCCGGCAGCCCGCAATAGATATGGTACGAAAGCCGATGGGCTTGGCCCCTTCCAGCTTGACCGTGTTGGCCGTTCCACCGCCCACCGTACCGGGTATGAACCGGGTTCCTTGTACCCTGACGATGCTTTCGGTTTCCTGCTCGAAACGGCATTCATGGAGGTCCAGATAGCCCCCCGGACCGGGCAGGATATAGGGATTGGTTTTCTCGTACAGCGTATGGGCCGCCACTGAAAGGGTGGTGCATCGGCGGATAGGATTCAAGGGCTCCACCCGGAAGTAATCCTCCCCGATATAGCCGAACATACAATCCGAGCCACTGCCCGGGGTGGCGCAAATGGAGGCGCATTCCAGGATCTTCCCCAGATGCAAGGATAGAGCCCGGTCATAGCCCTGCTGGATGGGTAGTGCAGCAAAGCACACCGGATCGTAGGTTCTGCCTGCGAGGATGACGTCTACGTCTTCGTCCAAGGCCGCAAGAAAGGGTTCAAGCCCCATCTGGGCGACGATATGGGTGCTGGCTTTAATGTCCGCTTCGTTGAGTTCCGGTGCGGGCGCAAGGGGGCTTATCGCACCCTTGCGGAAGGCCTCTAGCACCGCTTCTTGCCCCAGCTCCGCATGAATCACCGCCATTTTGAAATGCAGGTGGTTCTCCTGGGCGATCTCCTGAATAATCTCTTGGCACCAGGCCAGGTGAGGATCCCCGCCGGAACCCCCGGCGGTGCCGATCACCACGGGGATATGGTTCGCCACCCCCGCCTTGAGCATCAGTTCCAGGTCTCGTTTTACCGCGCCCCGGTTGGTGAAGGAGACCCCTGCCCCCAGATAATAGGGGCCGGGATCCGTGGAACCCCCGTCTACGGCGATAAGATGGGGCTTACGGGCCATGCCTGCCTCAAAAGAGGCCGTGGGAAAGCCGTAACCCAGAATCGCGGTAGCCGAAAGAATACGAAATTCTTCTTTTTTTGCCATAATCACTCCTTCATGAGCGCGATAATGCGCTGCATCTCATTGTAAACAATCATATACCCCTCATCAACGCCCATACCGGGTTTAGCGAGAATCTGGACGGGCCTAGTGGCCATAGCCAGGTGCACACACACTTGGGCAGATCGGTCGGTTTCGTTGCAGGTGCCACCCTGGTACGCGCCGATCCCCTTTTTCTTACAGTACAACACCGCCTCTACAATGTTACCCACCCCCCCTAAGTCTGGGGTTTTTATCTGTACCATGTGGCCCGCTCTATTATCCGCGAAGTATTTGATGTCTTCCAAGGTGTTACACCACTCGTCCGCCACAATCTCCACGGGGATTCCTCGTTCATCCACCAGCCGGGTGAGTTCCGAGAGGGCCCGCATCTGTTTTTCCCGGTCTTCCACGTCCATAGGTCCTTCGATCCGCAGTTTGAAGGGAGACGCGGCCTCGCCGAGTTTGGCCAGGTACGCTGCCATGGCCTCGTAGTTATCGTTCCCAAAGGCTTGGCCGATAGTACCGTACACGTCCAGGTGCAAGACCGGCGCGTACGAAGGCTCAAGGCGCACGTTTTCAATCCGGCTGCGCAGCCATGACAGGTATTCCAAAAGGAGCTCTCCCTTTTCCCCCAACTTGGTTTTCAGGTTGTTGATAAGCCCGTGGGGCAGGACCGCGGCCCCCTTGATGATCATTTTGTCCACATTGTCATAGCGAGAGTCGCCACTTTGGGTAAAGATAGGTATGCTCTCGGCCTGGACCGTGAGGCCGTATTCGGTGGCCACAATCTGGCACATGAGCTTTTTGTTCGCCTTGGCCACCGCATCCAAAATCGCCTGGGAAACACCGTAGCGAACCGCCGTGTGCAGTCGTGCGCCGGCTACCTGAACATGCTCAATTAGCCCGGCCAGGCGCTGGAAACTATCCGCTTCTTGGCCCACCAGCAAAGGGGCCAAGTGGGTTTCGATGACCGGGATAAAATCCTTGGCCAAAAAGAGCGGGTCCCGACCTCCCGCGCCGGAATACTGTACCGCCGCGCAGTCGCCGTAGGCGATTTGTCCGTCCTCGAGTACCAGCAGCACCGAAACCGCTTCCCCAGCCTGACGCACGGCGCTGAATCCCGGCGTTACCGGTTCTCCCCGGTAGCTCGCACCGTCCATGACGGCGCCCTTTTTGATCGCCCGCTGATCGTCAAAGAAGAATCCGGTCCGCGCCGGAGCGCAGACAAGTTTGGTAATTTTCATATACAACTCCCTGAGATTATGAAGGCCGGCCCACGAGCCGTCCCTTGCTGATGGCATACACATCGTCAATAACCATCTGGAACGAAGGCTCCCGATGTTCGTACTTGGCCCGAGCGGCCATTTTTTGCTTGTGGAATTCCAAAAGTTCCGCAGTCAAAGGTAGGGCTCCGGGACTAAAGAACCGAATGGCCCCCTCGTTGTCCCGAGCGGGCAGCACCTTTCCCGCGTTAAAGCGGCTCGGCGCGAAAGGAATGTCTAGCACCCCCGCCTGAAAGGCCCGTACCGCTCCCTGGGCAACGTCCCCTTGGCCCAGTTCAAACACCTTGTCCACGATACAGCGGGTTTCCGAGGCAATGATCACCTTTTCGTCCATGAGGGAATTGGTATCCACGGTCTGATCCCCCAGCATGGTGATGATCTGCTTGGTACAACGCAGGCCCTGGGCGTTGGCTTCCATGGTCGGAACCCCGACGGCTTCATGGGGGGTCTTTACGATGACCTTGGTGGCCTGGGACAGGGCGGCCACGGTACTTCCCCAGGAAATCACCCCGAAGGCCTTGGCCTCGTCTTGGGGGAAGCCCCCCATCCACTGATGGAGCACCGTGGTAACCACCACATTCCCGTAGCCCCGGGACCGCAGGTATTCGTCGGTCAAGGCCTGTAGGGTCTGGATAGCCGCTACGTCCTGAAGCAAATTTCCACACTGGCCGTACCCCACGGTAATGTTCTTCACCCCCTGCTCCGCAGCCAGAAGGCTTTCGATGATGGCCACCGCGTGGGAAATACAAGGCGGAACCAGGGTGCCCGTGAGGGGGCCAAAGGGTTCCCGATTGATGGAAATCCCCGCCTCCTCATAAATGCCCGTCAGCCGGTCTGCATACTGCCAGTCCAGGATAGTCTTGGTCAGGTCTGCATTTTTGGCGTAGGGGATGTTATAGGAAATACCCCCGCCCTCATAGCTGGTAAAGCCTCCGGCGTAGGATATTTCCGTGAGCAGCCGGGCGTCCGGGGTGCCGTGCCGGACCTGTACCGGGGTGTCCAGGGCGCTGATGATCTGCCGGCACCCGGCAACCCCGTGATTGACTGCGGGAAAACCGTTGAGCATAGACTTATTGAGCTTCACCGATTCGGCAATGCCTTCTTCAGCTTTTTGGAATCGGTTCTGCCGGGTGTAGCTGTCAATGGTGGTAGGTAAAAGGTCCGCTCCCCCGTGATCCTGTAAATAGGTCAAGAGCTTGATATGCTCGTCAATGAGGGCCACCCCAGCCCGGGGCTGAATCAACGTGGTCTTCCCCTGCTTGGCCTTGAGGAGCTTTTGAGAAAAAATCTTCCCTTCCGGCAGGCTTTTGTGGTACGCGAAGGCTTCTTCCAGGTCCACATCCTTGCCGGTAGGCCACTGGGTCAGCACTTCCTTGCGAATCTTATAGAATTCGTCGTCGTCGATACGCTTATTCACAAGGTCCATGATTTTCAATCTCCTTCTTCATAATTGCTAAGGCTGTGCCAGGACTCTGTTCTGCTAGGAGCCCCATAGCCGCCAGGATATACGCTTTATCGATAAAAATTTCCGCCCCCGGGGCGGGTTTGAGAGATCCACCCTTCCCCGGATGAAAAAGCCCGTAGCGGGCGATTCTTTTTGCCTCCTCGTGGTGGATTATGGCGCCTCCCGTAAGAACAAGGCGCGTTACACTGGTTAAATCTTTGCCCGTCTGTACCCACACCGGGCCCGTCGAGGTGTATACCTCTTCAAGGGTCCCCCCGTGACGTTCCATGGCAGTTTCCACTGCACAGGCAGCCAGGGCAAAATCCAAACTACGGTCTTCCGCACCGACGGGTAAAGCGCCGGGATGTGCCGTAAGATTGTCAATCCGCTCAGGGATGCTCACCTCGGCAAGACCTGAAAGGGCGGCGAGTTTCCCTGCCCCCACGGCCTCAAGGACTCCCGCAGCGCTGTACCGCATACCGATGTCCCCCTCAACGGTACGCTTGGAAAAAGGTTCAGGGAGCCCCTTGAGGATCGCATCCCCCCGGGGCGTCCCTGTGGCCACGGAATACACGTCCGTGGTCGCGCCCCCCAGATCCACCGCAGCCAGTTCGCCCAGCCCCGCTTCACCCTCGGCACCCTCGGCAAGGAGTTCTAGCCCTCGTTTTACCGCCGCCGGGGTGGGCATAAGGATTCCCGAAATCAGTTCCTGTTCCCGGGAAAGCCCTCGGGCCCGGATGATCCGTTCCAGAAAAAGCCTTCGGATCTCCCCCTGGACCGGCTCAATGTTCAAGGTTCCCAGCTTAGGCAGCACATTGGGACAGCGGATGACCTGCCAACCCGTCAGGATTTCGGCGCATTCAGCGGAAGCGCTGCGGTTCCCCCCAATCAACACAGGAAAGGGGCCCTCCGCGCCTAAGGTGGCGAGCATCGTCGCGTTGTGTACGATACAAGCCTTGTTACCGCCATCAACCCCGCCGGTTAAGAGAAAAATATCCGGCTTGATCCGGGCAATTTCCGCGATGTCCTCACGGGTGAGCTCGTAGGAATAGAGCCCCACAATCTTTGCCCCGGCGCCGAGCGCGGCAAGCCGGGCGGCCTCTGCAGTGAGACTGGGGACGAGGCCACTGGCAATCATCCTAAGCCCCCCCGCCGCGCTGGAACAGGCAAAACGCTGGGTAAGGGTGAGGGGCCCCGTCTTCTGCAACAAAAGCTCAAGGGCCCGGGCAAGCCCTTCGCCCACATCGGTTTCCACCGTGGTAT
>JAITJK010000063.1 GCA_031278935.1 Spirochaetaceae bacterium
CGAGAAGCCAAGAAACATCCCGACCCCTTGGGAATCCCAGAAACGGTACAAGCTCAGGGCGATTCCCGGCGAACCGGTATAACCATCATGCAAGGCCGCCGCATTGGGACGGAGGTCTACCGAATTCCCGTAGACAAATCCTAGGTTAAGCCAATTTTCCTCTAGAGCAAAGGAAAAACCCGTTATGATGCCCCAGCAGAGAAAAAAACACAAGGCCTTTTTCATAGACCCTCCTTAAAAAGATACTGTGGATGGGGAGTAGAACCGTGGCCTACCGGCTAAAAACGTAAAAGTACCCCCCAAGCCTTGTCAAGCCCGCCTGGGGGACTCCCTTAACTGGCCGTGGTGCTTAGGAGATGGGCGAGGAAGGCGTTGAGGTGGAGGAGGCCCGCAGGGGTGAGGGCCAGGGGGGCGCTTTGCAACAGGCCCTCGGCGCTCCAGCGGTCTAGGATGGGTGGAGGAATGCATGCTTCAATATCCACTCCGAAACGCCGGCGAAACAAAACAGGGTCCGGACCCTCCCGATACCGAAAACCCATAAGCAAGGTTTCTTCCATAAGAATACGCCGATCCAGCGCTTCGCTAATCCGCTCCGGGGCGTTTCCCCGGGAAAGCCGGCCCAGGTAGGCCTCCACCGCAGGAGCCACGGTAAGACGTACGCCTCGGCCCGCCGCATCGTCAATCAAGGTTCCCGAAGCGCCGGGGCCCAGGCCGAGCCAGTTTTCCATACGCCAATACCGGATGTTGTGCCGGGACTCCTTGCCAGGACGGGCAAAATTGGACACCTCGTACTGGCCATAGCCCCGGCTCTCCAAGGCGTCCCGGCCCGCAATCCAGAGCTCCCCTTCCCTATCGGCATCCATAAGCCCCATCTCTGCCAAGACTTGAGCGGAAGCCAAAGGCGTTCCCGGCTCCACCGTCAAGGCGTAGAGGGACACATGACCCGGTTCATAGGAAAGCACCGTGGCTATATCCCGCAAAAGGACGCTTTCATCCTGGAAGGGAAGACCGGTGATGAGATCCACGGAAAAGTCTGCGCCGAAAATCCGCTGTGCAAGACCTAGCCCTTCCTGGATCGCCGAAACCGCTCCCACTCGCCCTACAGCCCAGCGAGAGGGCTCGTGCAAGGTCTGTATCCCAAGACTGAGCCGGGTAACGCCCCCGTCCCGGCAGGCTTTGAGAAAACCCTCGCTCGCGGATTCGGGGTTTGCCTCGACAGTAATCTCCGAAGGGCCCTGTATCCCCCCCCAGAATTTCTTGAGGCCCGCAAGCAACGCCTCGATCCCAGAAGGCCCCAGCACCGAAGGAGTTCCCCCGCCGATATACACCGTGGGAATATGCCCTAGACCGGCCTGGTTAAGCTGCATCCGCGCTTCCCTAAGAAGGGCGGCGGGATAGGCTTCGAGCCGAGGGTCCTGGGGCTTGAGAGGGATCGAATAAAAGTCGCAGTAAGCACACTTCCTGGCACAAAAGGGAACGTGGATATAGAGGGATGCGGTAAGCCCCTCCTTAGGGTCTGCCAAAGCGGGTAAAGGGCCAATACCGGAACAGCACCTTACCGGCAATGTGTTTCACCGGCACAGGCCCCCAGGTCCGGGAATCGTTGGTATTGCTACGGTCATCGGAAAGGACAAAACACTCGTCTTCCCCTAAGACGATGGTTTCCCGGTTTCCCGAAAAGGGAATCGAGGCGTCCCATAGGGCCGGAACCTGGGGAATAGTAACGTCGTAGGTCTTGTCGGCTAATTCAAACTCCGTAAAGGTGTAGGATTCCCCCTTAGGTTTGATCCGCAACACGTAGTTGGTCATGGTAATCTCGTCCCCCGGAAGTCCGATAAGCCGCTTAAGGTACGCGGGTTCCTTATGGATAAAGCCCATGCGCTGAAGGGTGAAGAAACGCATCGCCTGGTCCAGCACCCGGCTTACTACCCCCGGAGAGTTATCTATGCCGTGGTCTACCAGCACCACGTTGCCCCGACTAAAGGGCAACGAATGGGTCAGCCATTCCGGCGAGATTAAGGACGGCAATATATAGGAAGAAACGATGAACCGGTCCCCTAGGCGGAGTTCCGGCTGCATGGCCTCGCTTTCCTGGACCCGAGTAGAAAAGAGCAGGGTGCTCAAGGCGATATAAGTCGCGTAAAAAATGAAAAATCCTAACCCCACCCAGCGGAAATAGTGGCGCTTCTTTTTTTGATCCGTATAGGATGCGTATCGGTGTTTACCAAAAGCCATGAACCTTCTCCCCGTAGGCCTACCGAATCAGGGCAATGCGCCCTATAGGCCAATAAATGATAGAACCCTTACCCAGAATTTTGGCCTCCTTGATGGGCCCGAAGGACCGGCCGTCCCGGGAATTATCCCGGTTGTCTCCTAGGGGTAAGACCCGGCCTTCCGGGATATACCAGCCCTGGGTATGCCGGGCCAGGCGCACCCGGTAGCGGGTATCCTGGGGATAGGCCCCGCGAATTACCTCAAGGCCCGCCTTGTCCCGGGCGCGATCATCGGGATACCGCAGTTCCCGCACCGCACCGAGGCGATCCATAAGATGCGAAGGAGGATTAAGGCGTAATTCCATATACGCCATGGCCTTGCCCTCGGCCTCCAGGGCCGGATACGCGGTGGCGTCAATGAGTCGGCTGATCCGGTGGGGGAAACCGCGCTGGGCATTGAAGTCCTGTTCCTGGATCCACCGGCTTTCTCCGGCAAAACG
>JAITJK010000109.1 GCA_031278935.1 Spirochaetaceae bacterium
AATGATCACGTAAGGAGTTTCCGCCCGCAGCCGTTCCAGCAAAACCGGAAGCTGGGAAAAGGGATTATTCCCGTGCAGCCGGGAGAAGCCGCTTTGCCCTAAAAGAACCCCTACGGCGATCTTGGGCGCCTGATGCTGCGGTCCGGTCTTGAATATCCGGGCGCCCAGACCTGGAGCTTCCCGGTTGAGGTTGTCCGGCCTAAGGACATAGGGCAATTTCCCCAGGTCTTCCACTAAATCCTTTTTATAAAAACAGCAATCCCCGGTAGTCAACACCTGGGCGCCCAGTTTGCGGAGAAACCCCGCGTGGTTTCTTCCCAGACCGTTCCCGCCCGTAGCCCCATCCGCGCAAGCAATCACAAAATCCACCGAGCGTTCTTGTTTGAGCGCCGATAGGCCCTGCTTTAGGGCGTGAATTCCCGCTTTCCCGACTATTTCCGCAACATAGAGGACCCGCATACTCGAAGGTTTAAACCGTCCTACCCGTGTTCTGATGACTGTGATACCCCAGTTTTTTAGACAACCCCAAAAGGATCCGTTCAAATTCCGCAGCCGCCCGGTAATCCTCCAGCTCCCGGCAGGTATCCCGTAGGTTATACAAGGCTTCGGAATACAAGGGAGCCAAACTGATGGCCTCTTCGAAACAGTGTCGGGCTTCCTCGTAACTGCCTTCAGCGAAATACAGGACCCCTAAGTTATTCCAGGTCTTGGGGGCCTGCTCATTGCGTTCCAAGGCCGAATGGTAACACTCTTCGGAAAGGTCAAATTGTTCCAGCTCATAATAGATCAAGCCCATGGATACCCAAGCCTCGGCCAGGGTATCTTCTATATAAACCGCCCGTTGGAAACTTTGTAAGGCCTCTTCATAGCCCCCGGTTCGCTGCTGGGCAATGCCTAAATTGAGCCATAGCAACGGGTTTTCAGGTTCCATAATTAGGGCCTTACGAAACAGGGAGATCGCCTCGTCGGGCCTATTTGCTTCAGTGAGCGCAATACCAGAATCGTTTAAAAATGCCGTTGTTTCCATACTACCCCCCTTATGGCTAAACTATACTACACTTATAACAGAGGGTACAAGTCAAAGGGGCGAAAAAATACCGGAAACCCTAGGTGCGTCTGACCTTCACGGGCGGCGCGGCGAGGAGAGCCCCGCCCCGATGGCGGTGGTATATTCGGCGTACTGGGGATACTCAAAGGCCACCGCATATACCCCGGTAATGGTGGATAAGATATGTCTGCCCAGAGGGTTCTTGCTCCCATTTCCCGTAACCACCACCCGATCCAGGTTTTTGCTTTTGGCGGCGAACACAGAAATGATCCCTATTACCTGATACACCAGATTCAGAATCCCCATAGCGAGGTCTTCATACCGGGCCGTATCGAGCATCTTGCCGAAATTGGAAGCCGTAGCCTCTTTATTGAGAAAACTTAAATCCGTTTCCATGATGTCTTCCAAGAGCAGGTCTACCTGGTTCAGATTCCCAGATTTCGCCAGGTCCATGATCCCGTTGAAGTGGGCTGTGGGCAACAGTTTCTTGGCCAGCCCCAGGATCGTGCCGCCCCCCACTCCGGAGCCACCCAGGTGGGAGATGCTACTCCCCTTTGCCTCGATGATCGCCGTTCCGGTACCAATGTTGGTTATGATGATGGTATCTTGCTTGGAAAGGAACATACCCCCAATCCCAATGGCGGTGATTTCGTCGACGGGCTCTGTGGGGATGCCGAAAAGGTCGGTTTTGATTTTCGTGGCCCCAGCCCCGGTGATCATGATCCGCTCGATGTCCCCCATGGGTATATCGTTTTCCAGGATCATTTTCCCCAAAGCCCCGGCGGCGGATGTTACCGCGTCCGCCGCCCTGGTCTTGATCCTCCGGATCATCTTTCCGTCTTCTACGGAAACCGCTTTGGTGATGGTGCTGCCTATATCTATGCCAATGATCATGGGGATGGGCGTTCTTAGGTTGCCTTGATGACGTACCCGGCTTTCCGGGGCGCGGGTTTCGGCGCTTCCCCGGCGGCATAGCCCAGGATACAGAAGCCGACGCCAACATAGTGTTCTGAAAGCCCCCACTTTTTGAGCAGGGCCTTGCCTTCGTCAAATTCGAACACCTGCTTGGCCCGGTGAATCCAGCAGGACCCCACTCCCACCGCGTGGGTCGCAAGCATCAGGTTCCCCATGACCAAGCTCCCGTCTTCCAGGGGCGTGGGTTTGGTCGTATCCACCAACACCGCCAGCACCGTCGGGGCCCCGAAAAAGGGGGTGGCTTCCGGCTTGTTGAGAACCCGGGCGTTCAAGGCCTCGATGTGGCGTATCAGGGCCGCATCCTGGATCACCAGGATGACCGCAGATTGCGCCCCGCCGCCGCTGGGAGCCCAGGTCCCAGCGTTTACGATAGCGTTCAGATCCGCTTCCGTAATTTGATCGCCCTTAAATGAGCGGATACTCCGTCTGCTTTGCAGGTCTTCCAAGGTACTTTTCATAGTAACCCTCCTCTCCTTCCTTAAGATAAAGGTGATTATAAGGTAAGATCTCGGGCCGCTACCTTGGCGGTCACATAGTCCGCAAAGGCGCTCAGAAGCATGGGGGCGTCTCCCAGTTGGTTCCCGTCCCGCAGGCGCACGGAAACCGTGGTCTCTGCTCTTTCCCGTTGACCCAGAATGAGCATATAGGGAATCTTACGCTTCTGGCAGGCGCGGATCTTCGCGTTCATTCGACTATCATCTAGCTCCACCGTAACCCGCAATCCCCGACTTTGCAACTCCGCTGCCGCCTGTTTCGCGTAGTCCTGGAACTCTGCGGCCACGGGAATTACCGCGACCTGTTCCGGAGCGATCCACACCGGGAATGCGCCGCCAAAATGCTCGATCAGCACCCCAAAAAACCGTTCCAGCGAACCCAGCAGGGCCCGGTGGATCATGTAGGGCCGCTTATGCTGGCCGTCTGAGTCCACATAGGTCATATTAAACCGCTCAGGCTCATTGAAATCGAACTGAATAGTAGTCATCTGCCATTCCCGGCCCAGAGCATCCTTGATTTTCAGATCTATCTTGGGGCCGTAAAAGGCCCCGCCTCCCTGGTCTAGTTCGTAGGGCAGCCCCTCGGCTTCCACGGCCTTCCGTAGGGATTCCAGGGCAGCGTCCCAGTGGCTCGCTTCCCCCACGGACTCCGCCGGTTTGGTCGCCAGATACGCCTTAATATCCTTGAAGCCGAACACTTGCCATATAGTTAGACTGAACCGCAAGACTTCCCGGATTTCCCCCTCCATTTGTTCGGGGGTACAGAAGATATGAGCGTCATCCTGGGTAAAGCCCCGGACCCGCAAGAGGCCGTGCAGGACCCCGGAGCGCTCGTACCGGTACACCGTACCCAACTCCGCCCAGCGCAGGGGCAAGTCCCGGTAACTATGGCCCTGGTTTTTGTAAATCATGATGTGGAAAGGGCAGTTCATGGGCTTTAAGAGGTAATCCTGCCGGTCGATTTCCATAGGAGAATACATATTTTCCTTATAGAAGCCCAAGTGCCCGGAGGTTTCCCAGAGCCAGGACTTACCGATATGGGGGGTGTACAGGATTTCGTAGCCGTTTTTCAGATGCTCGGAGCGCCAAAAGTCTTCGATAGCCCCCCGCATACGCCCCCCCTTGGGGTGCCAATAGATAAGCCCGGCACCGGCTTCTTCGTGAGTTGAGTACAGGTCCAGCTCTTTTCCCAGCCGACGGTGATCCCGTTTCTCCACT
>JAITJK010000168.1 GCA_031278935.1 Spirochaetaceae bacterium
GTTGATCCAAAACCCACTTCTGATACTTTTGAGGGCTGGTTTTTCCGGACACGGGGCGAATTTCATACACGCTCGTGTTGAATTCTCCATCCTCAACCTGAGACCAAAACCGCTTTCCCGCGCCGTTGGGACTGAGATTATACGCAACGGTCTGACCACTTTGATTCACCAGATCGGGCAAGGTAAAAATCTCCCGATCAGCCATGCTTGCGATGCAAGCCTTAAGTGCAATTTTATCCATAAAATACTCCTAAAATAAAATTTATCAAAATTATAGACCGTTTCTGAATTATTATCACGTAAAAAAGAGCAGAAAAATAGAAAAATCTATAGAAAAAGTCAAATATTTTGAGTCCTCCGAAAAGCCGGGGCTGGATCAGAAGAACGGCGGCGGGGTAAGGAGGGCGAAGTCATCATGATTTTGTTATTCAGGCAGGGTAGGGTGTGGCATGGCTTTCGGCAGTGCTGTGCACACACCCGAAAGCCGCTGTAACTCATAAAGCAATCCATAAATTTTTTATCACATTCGCGGTAGCGGTTCACCTGCACGGAATTTTCGGCGGTATTCGCCGGGGCTCATGCCAAGAATACGCTTGAAAATTTCTCCGTAATAGCTGGGGGCGGAAAACCCAGAGGCAAAAGCCGCTTCGGTAATGCTCATGCTCTCACTGGTAAGGAGCCTGAGACTCCGCCGTATTCTGAAATGCAGCAAGTAATCAAAAATACTCTTCTGCAGCGCCTTTTTAAAAACACGACAGCAGGTACTTGTACTGACCCTCCCCGCTTTTGCGATGTCGTTCAAAGTAATTCTTTCGTTGAATTTCTTTTGAATAAAACTTAGCATTCGTTTAATGGTAAGGTCTTCCCGTTTCGCCATAATTTTTTCATCGTTTTTTCATTTTCCGCGGGATGTATCGTATTTGTGAAAAGTAAGGCCCAAAGAGCGTAAAACTGACTCTGTACTTCCAAGGCCGAATCATCAGGGGCCTGCCTCGTCAATTCCGCCAACGTCCTTATACGTTCAAGGACTTGCGCCCTCCAGCCGGTCGCGGTTGCGGAAAAGAACAGCGCGTCAAAACGCCTGTCGTAAAGCAGCGCATTAACAAAACGACTTTCAATATACGGGTGGGTGCAGAGCAGGGAGGGATGGAGCAGGAGGCAGAGATAAACCGGCTTACCCTGGAAAACAAGATCGGCCTGCCCAAACAGGTAAGCGTGGTGAGCGCTCTTGAGTGGTGCCTGTGGGACGCGGTTGAGGATGGGACGAATTTCCAGCGTAACTTCTCCACCGGCGAAGTTGAGGTTGAAGGCAGTACGATTTACCACAAGACCGAATACCGGGAGCGGCGCAATCACTACGCCTATTTCAGTGTGAATCAGCCCCTTGCCGGTTTCGACACGAGCCGCGATGTATTCCTCGGCAAATTCAACGGCTGGGATACGCCTCAGGCGGTCTTTTCCGGCCAGAGTGGCAACAGCGAAGCCCACGGCTGGGCGCCCATAGCCAGCCACCGCGTGAGTTTTGATCTTAAAGCCGGCGAACAAGGAAACCGGCGTCGCGGAGAGTGTCTTCATAGGTGGTATGTTTGTACTGTACGGCAGGCAGTACGCGGAACTGTGCGAGCGTTTCGGGGACAAGGCCGAAGGCGCGCGGATTCGGGAAGCGGCTGCTGCGGTGGAGAAAGCCATCCTCAAGGACGGCTGGGACGGCGAGTGGTTTGTCCGCGCCTATGACGGCTACGGAAACAAGGTCGGCAGCCGCGAATGCGATGAAGGCAAGATCTACCTTGAACCCCAGGGTATGTGCGTCATGGCGGGTATCGGCATCGCCACGGGGGAGGCGAAAAAAGCCCTTGCCAGCGTGAAGGCGAAACTTACCTACCAGTACGGCACATCTTTGCTGTGGCCCTGTTACCGGACCTACCATGTGGAGCTTGGGGAAGTGTCCAGTTATCCCCCGGGATTCAAAGAAAACGGCGGCATGTTCTGCCATAACAATCCCTGGGTGAGCACTGCAGAAACCCTGGTGCACAACGCGGACGAAGCCTTTGCTATTTACCGGCGTACCTGTCCTGCGTACTTCGAAGAAATCAGCGACATACACCGCACCGAGCCGTACGTCTATAGCCAGATGCTAGGGGGAAAGGAAGCGCCCCCGCAACATCAGGGGGAAGCAAAAAACTCATGGCTTACCGGCACTGCTGCGTGGACATTCGTGAACGTGAGCCAGTATCTCCTGGGTATTCGGGCCACCCATGACGGGCTTCAGGTAGATCCCTGTCTACCCAAAAATTTTACCCCGGTGCGCGTCAAACGTCTTTTCCGGGGCGTGATGTACAGCATCGATATTACCCGCACCGGCAAACCGGGTCTTAGGGTTGACGGAACACGTGTCGCAGGCACTGTCATCCCACCTGCGGAAGGGAAGACTACGGTATCAGTAGAGGTGACCATATAGCAGGGCTGGAAATGGGCCGGGGTCTAAGCCCCGCCGAGGGCTAGGCGGCGGCGCGAGCGGTGGTCTAGCTGGAAGTGTTGCCTAGCCCATAGTTTCACGGTTGAAGCCCCGCCAGAGTTACCTCTAGTGTATCTGGGAGTTGAAAACCAAGGGATTTAAATTAAGAAAAAAGGCATGAAAGATACGGACTGCACCTAAACAGGGCGCCGGTTATTCGATAAAAAATCTCAGAATGAATAATACAAACAGGAGCCACGCAATGGGGGATATATCCTTGAATTTACGCGTTGCCGCCTTGAGCAGCACATAGGAAAGCAAACCGTACACAATGCCTTCGGAAATGCTGTACGCGAAAGGCATCATCACAATAGCGAAAAAGGCCGGTATGCCTTCTATGGGGTCCGTGAAGTTGATACCCCCCACCCCCCGGATCATCAAAAAGCCTACGATGATAAGGGCGGGCGCGGTAGCCGCACTGGGGATTATGAGAAAGAGGGGCGAGAAGAACAAGGCAATGAGAAACAGAACGGCCGTGGTCAGCGCGGTAAGCCCCGTGCGCCCCCCTGCGGCCACTCCGGCGGTGCTTTCCACATAGCTGGTTACCGTGGAGGTTCCCAACGCGGCCCCCACGACCGTGCCGATGGCGTCCGCGAGGAGCGCCTGTTTTACCCGGGGTACTTCGCCGTTCTTGCCGATGAGTCCCGCTTGCGTAACCACGCCAACTAAGGTGCCTACAGTGTCGAAAATATCCAAAAAGAAAAAGGTGAAGAACACCGTAAAGAACTGGAAGGTGAAAATCTTGGAAAAATCAAAGGCCCAGAATAAGGGCGCGGCGGGAAGGCTTAAGGGCGAACTGAAGCCGTGTACATTCGTAAGCCCCAGGGGTATGCCGATGACCGTGGTGACGAGAATACCGATGAGGATCGAGCCGGGTACGTTCCAGGCATACAGGATGCTGGTGATGATAAGTCCCATCAGGGCAAGGAACCCAGAACCGTGAGTCAAATCCCCTAGGGCCAGCAGCGTCGCCGGATCCCCTATCACGATGCCCGCGTTCTTAAACCCGATAAGAGCGATGAAAAGCCCTATGCCGACGGCGACCGCTTTTTTTAAGTTGTGGGGTATGGCCTCGATGATAGCTTCCCGGACATTGAAGAACGAGAGGAGGATAAACAAAAGGCCCTCGAAAAACACCGCAGTCAAAGCGAGCTGCCAGGAATAGCCCATGCCCATAACCACGGAAAAGGCGAAAAACGCGTTGAGTCCCATGCCGGGCGCAAGGGCTATGGGTAAGTTCGCGGCGAAGGCCATAACCAGCGTCCCTAGGGCCGCCGCCGCCGCAGTGGCGGTAAACACGGCCTCCTTGGGCATCCCCGCGTTGCTGAGGATATCGGGATTAACCATCAAGATATATGCCAAGGTCAGGAACGTAGTGATTCCCGCGACAATCTCCCGTCTTACCGTGGTATGGTTCCCCTCTAAATCAAAAATACCTCTTTTCTTGGGTATAGGCATATCAACCTTCCTTTCTTGTATTATATGAATCCCCTTCCCGGAAGTACAAGAGGGCGCGGTATGGTTGCACCACCCATCATTGCGATGGGCAGAGTCCGCAGTAATCCAGATACGGCAGATCCTCCGCTGGATTGCTTCGCTTCGCTCACCCTGACGAAACGGACGGGGAGCCCTGGGGTCTGTGCGAAAAGGGGGAAAACAGGGTATCCTCAGGAGATGGATATCAATTTCTATTCCCTTGGCGCTGCCGAGGAGGTAACCGGATCCAAGCACGTCATTGAGATCGACGGGAAATCCTACCTCATTGACTGCGGTGCTTTTCAAGGGTCCCGAACCGAGGCGGATCGGAAAAACCGGAACTTCGGTATTGCCACGGACCGGATTGAGTCGGTGATCCTCACCCACGGCCACCTGGATCACTGCGGCCTGCTGCCCGTGCTCATTAAACAAGGGTATCAGGGGAATATCTACGCCACCCCGGCGACCCGGGATATTGCTAACCTCATTATGATGGATTCTGCCACCATCCAAGCCCGGGACGCGGTTTACCTCCGCAAGCAGGCAAAGAAAAAGGGGGAGTCTTTTACCTGGACCCCGCTCTACGATGAAAAAGACGCTATTCAAGCGACGAACCAAATCGTCGGGGTCTCCTATAAGCGGCCGATGTTTATCGGCGATGGGATCAGCCTGGAATTTTACGACGCCGGACATATTTTGGGGTCTGCCATGGCCTTCATTACCGTAAAACGGCGGGGGAACGAGACGCGGATCCTCTGTTCTGGGGATCTGGGTCGGAAGGGAAAGCCCATCATACGAGACCCTCAGCAAGTTCCCGCGCCGGATTATATTGTACTGGAAAGTACCTACGGAGACCGCCGGCATGAAAAGACCGATGACGCCATGCAAAAGCTCGCGGACATGGCCCAGCGGACGGTCAAAACCAAGGGAACCATCCTCATTCCGGCCTTTGCCATCGAGCGGACCCAGGAACTGGTGTACTATTTTCACCTCTTGGTGGATGAGGGCCTCATCCCGGAGATTCCGATCTATGTGGATTCCCCTATGGCCACCAACGCCACCACCATCTTCCAGGTGCATCCTGAGTGTTACGATGAAGCCATTCACGAGGCCTTTATCAAGCACCATAAAAACCCTTTCGGCTTCAATGCCCTGCATTTTACCAGCAGCGTGAGCGAATCTAAGGCCCTAAACGAACATCCAGGGCCGCTTATCATCATTTCCGCAGATGGTATGTGCGAAGCCGGCCGGATTCAGCATCACCTGATCCGGCGTATCAGCGATCCAAACACCACCATCTTGACGGTCGGGTACATGGCTCAGAACACCCTGGGCCGGCGGATTCGGAATCAAGAGGCGGAGGTGAAGATTCACGGCCAGTGGTTTACGCGCAAGGCCGCAGTACAAGAGATTAACGCCTTCAGCGCCCACGCAGATTATGTGGAAGCCCTGCAATGGCTCGAGTCCCTGGATACCTCCCGGTTAAAACAAGTGCTCCTGGTCCATGGGGAACCTAAAGCCCAGAGGGCCTTTCAGCGCTACCTTAAGGAAAAGGGGTATGCTGCGGAGAGTGTCCAATACGGCAAAACCTACAATATGAACGGATGAGGAGGGCTTATGGGGTATCTTACGGGATTTCATGCCATAGAAGAGGCGCTTAAGGCGGGAACCACACCGGGGCCGCTGCTGGTCGCCAAAGCGGGACCCCGGGCCCAGGAAAGCATTGCCCTGGCCCGGGAGCAGAAGGTACCTATTCAGCGCGTAGGGACGCACGAACTGGACCGCCTTGCGCCGGATCACCGGGGCGTGGCCTTACGGGTGGAGGACCTCAGTCCATGGAGTGCCCTTAGCCTTGAAGGATTTATCAGCGCCCTGGGGGAGCGGCCTCATGCCTTGACCCTTATCCTGGATGAGATCACGGACCCCCACAACTACGGGGCGATCCTGCGATCCTGCGATCATTTTGCCGTGGACCTGGTCATTACCCGGCGCCGACGCATTGCCAAGCACGCCCAAAGTATTGCCCAAACTTCGGCTGGGGCAGTTTCCTGGGTACCGGTGCTTGAAGTATCTAACCTGCCCCGGGCAGTCCAGGACCTCAAGGCGGCCCGGTTCTGGGTATATGGGGCAGATATGCAGGGGCCCCCCCTCTACGAGCAGGACCTCCGGGGGCGGGTCACCCTTATCCTGGGTGGTGAAGGGGCCGGCATAACCCGGCTGCTTCGGGAGGCCTGCGACGCCATGGTGGGAATTCCGCGTAAGGGGAAGATTGATTCCCTCAACGTTTCCGTGGCCGCAGGGATTGTCTGCTACGAGGCCCTGCGCCAGCGCACCTGCGGTGGGCATATTGGGGGCCTGCGGGGTTAGGGAGCAAGGTGTATATCCCTTCGCCACTTACCATGGACCACCTGCCGTTGAGGCATAAAGGGGTCCCGCGAGGTAGCGATAAGGGTTTACCTCCCTTCGTTCTTGCCTCTAGCCTGGCGTCTTACCAGGCGGAGAAAGTTAGGGCCATGAGACGAGGGAAGCGAAGCAATCCAGCGCCTGCTGCAACCTGCCGTGGAGGCGTAGCCCTGGTGCGGCCCCCAATACGTCTCCATGGCAAATGGTGCTTGAGGCAGGGAGGCCTTTGCTTCTATGGTGTACTTGATGACTACGCAAAATAAAACAATCCTTTCCAGAGAAACCAAAACCCAGGCCCAAGGGCTCATGCTGCACAACCGTCTGCAAAAACGGTATCGGCACCTAAATAAATGGGCGCAAAGGCAGGGCGTCAATGTGTTTCGCCTCTATGACCGAGACATACCGGAAATACCCCTGGTGCTGGATTGGTATGGGAATGGGGTTTCCGGATCCTTGTACCGGCGGCCCTACGAAAAAGACGAGGCCGAAGAACGACGCTGGCTCACGGCCATGAGCGCCGCCATTGCCACGGCCCTGGCTATTCCTCCGGATCAGGTGTTTCTCAAAGAACGAAAACGTCAACGCGGCAAGGCGCAGTACCAGCCCTACCGCTCCCCGGACCGACAAACCAGTATCCGGGAGGTCTGTGAAGGAGGCCTCTCGTTCCGGGTAAATCTGTCGGACTATCTGGATACCGGGCTGTTTGTGGACCGCCGGAAGCTACGGCAAAAAGTACGGGAAGCTGCGGCGGGGAAGCGAGTACTCAACCTCTTTTGTTACACCGGCGCGTTCTCTGTCTATGCTGCGGCAGGAGGCGCGGCGGAAATTGATTCGGTGGATATCTCCAACACCTATCTTGACTGGGCCCAAACGAACTTCCGTATCAACGGCTTTGACTCCCGACGCGTAGATGTCCCACGCCGTGATCCCCTTGAGTTAGACCGACCCGGTCTTCCCCGCTACCGGTTCATCCGGCGGGACGTACTTTCGTTTCTCGTCCAAGCATCAGGGCTTTCCTGGGACCTCATCATTCTAGACCCGCCAAGTTTTTCCAATTCCAAGGCTATGTACACAACATTGGATATTCGGCGGGATTACCAGAAGCTCATCACTCAATGCCTCGCGATCCTCAACCCCGGGGGCGTCCTCTACTTCAGTGTCAATGCCAAGGGTTTTAAGCTCAACCCCAGGGATTTCCCCGGAATCACCATACAAGACTGGTATGCGGAGCTTATGGACGAAGATTTTCGGGGGAAGCGACTCCCCGCTTGTTACACCCTCACCAGCGGGTTTGAAGCCGATGCCTAGCGCAAGTGGCTGCACTCTTATAGGCGCATCTGTGGCGGTAGTGTCTAAAATACCGTACCGCTTTTGTATCGACCAACAGCATTTACCAAGGCGAGCAGGTTCCTATTCTGTGGCCCTTATTGATAAATAAATATGGTCTTAAAATCAATTTCGCCCACCGGAAACTCGACAAAACGGTGAAAGCCGCTTATGGTAAAACCTTTGGTAACGACCGTCAGCGCGTAGCCTACTGGTAAAAAGTCCTGAAGCCCCGTTACGTGGTATTTTTTACCGGTGGATTATTGAAGCAGGACGTATAGTAAAAGAGAATTATTTCATAGATAGCGATGGGAGGGGGATGATAAAATAGAAAATCTACCACTACTGTACAATAGATAATATACTAAGCATAATCTGCTTCATAAGTCAAGACTTTTTTAGAATTCTTGTGTTCTTTACGTGGTCCTGTTTCGGTCTGCCTCGCCGCACTCGCAATGACGACAGGTACGCTCTTAATGCCGGTGGGCAGACCGATGCCGCCCTTTAGGGCTGCTTTATAAACCTGAGGGAAACAATACTTTTTCCCGAAAGCTTCAGGGAACAGGATTTTTTATCAGCATTTAACGTAATGGGCTCATTTACCATATTCCCCGCGGATTGTGAGGA
>JAITJK010000172.1 GCA_031278935.1 Spirochaetaceae bacterium
CGGTTATAGGAACACGGGGCAGCAGTTCCCGCAGGGCCCCAAGGAGGTCCCCCTCGGCGCAGCCTAAGCCCTCGACCTTCATAGAACCATGCAGGGCAAGGCACGCTCCATGTATCGGGCCCTGGGCCAAGGCCTCCCGGGTCCTGCACAGCCATTCCGCTTTAAGGCGCTGGTAAAAGGGGCCAGACACGACGCCGTTCGGCACCGCCCGGGCAAGAACCGTGGGAACGAGGGCGCAGCCCGCCTCGTGCAGGGCGTGGATTATACCCGTGGAGGCATAGCCCGGTACCAGGCCGGCGCGCAGGATCTCCTCCCCGTAAAACACCACAAAGTCTTGTGGCCCGGTGATGATGGGGTTAAAAGTATTGGATTCATGGTTCATGCCCCCGGTAAGAATACGCATGGAAATCTCCTTATTTTTTTATAGAAGCCCTAGAGCGGAAAGATGCAAGAAAAAACCTTATTCTTTTAGGGACCCTTCGCCGAAGCCCTTAATCAGTTGGGCGTGGAAGATGCAATAAAAGAGGATCATGGGAAAAATCCCGATCACCAATGAGGCGTACTGTAGGCCGTATTCGGTGTTCTGCCGCCCGGCAAACTGGGTGATCGCCACGGGGAGGCTTTTTAGGGCGGCCTTGGTGGTGAAGATAAAGACAAACAAGAATTCATTCCAGTGCCGCAAAAAGGAGAGGATCACCATGGTGGCGATCACCGGGGTGGACAAGGGCAGGATGATCCGCCAGAACAGGTACCCGTATTTGGCCCCGTCGATCTCCGCAGATTCGATGATAGCCCCGGGGATACCCTTGAGGTAGGAGATGGCGATCATCACCGACATGGGCAGGTCAAAGGCGATATAGGGCAGAATGACCCCCAGCCTTCGATTGATAATACCGATTTTTACTTCCACCAGAAACAAAGGGATGATGATCGCGTGGACCGTGATCATCAGTCCCAGGGCAAAAGCGCCCATAAAAAAGCCGTTGAACTTAAAGGGAAACTTGGTTATCCCAAACCCTGCGGCCAACGCCAAAAGCAAGGTCGCCCCGGTGGCGGTGATGGTATAAATAAAGCTATTGGCCAAGGAAACCCCCAGGCTTCCCATGCCCCAGGCCCGGAAATAGTTGTTCAGCGAGGGCGCTTTAGGCAGGCTTAAAGGATAGCGGATGATCTCCGCGTGGGGCTTTAAGGACGAATAGGCGAGCCACAGCAGGGGAAACAAGGTGAGGACCGCGAAGATCAGCATCAAGACCAAGGCGCTTATGCGCCAAACGGGGGGAGCGCGCCTGAGCGTAGAAAGGGTCATAGTCGTTATTCCATCTTGAGCATCCTTGACACGCCCCGGATGAGGAGCAGCGACAGGACAATAAACAGGATAATAATGATGGACAGGGCGCTGCCGTATCCATAATTCTGATGGACAAAGGTGGTATTGTACATATACACCGCCATCACCTCGGTATAATGGGCCGGGCCGCCACCGGTCATGGAATAGATGAGATCAAAGCTCTTAAAACTCCCGGAAATGGCCAAAATGGCGTTGATGAAAATCACATACCCCAGCATGGGAACCATGAGCCGGAGGAAAATCCTCCCCTCCGAGGCTCCTTCCAACTGGGCCGCCTCGATCACCGTGGCGGGAATCCGCTGCATATTGGCCAGAAAGATCACCATATAGAGGCTGGTATGCTGCCATAAAAGCACAAACATGATAGGTACGATGGCCAAAGCCTGGTTCTCCACGATGGTGAGTACATAGTCCGGGTTTCCCGTGATGAGTCGCAAAAGGGCGGTGAAGATCCCCACGGGGGAAAAAATCCGGTTCCAAAGCTGGGCCACAATGACCGAAGAAATGGTTATGGGCAAGAATATCAAGGCCTCAAAGAGATTGGTTGCTTTGACCATCTTCCGGTGCAGCATATAGGCCAGGGCCAGTCCCAAGGGAATCTGGCCGAACACCGAAACGAGGACGATCATGATGTTGTTCCGCAAGCCGATATGAAACACCGGGTCCTGAAACATACGGATATAGTTATCCAAGCCCACGAAGCGCATAGGTCCGTATCCCTTCCATTGGGTAAAGCCCAGGGCGAAACTGAAGATCACCGGGAAACAGATCACCCCCATGAAGATCAGAAAAGCAGGCAGAATAAAACTGACGCAGCTTACTTTTTTGTAGGTTTGATACCGCATAAGTCCTCGGAACGGGTAAAAAAATCCTCCCCGGCCACCGCGCACCAGGGAGGGGCCGGGCTACTTGCGCCGGTTAGAGTCGTTGGCCGCAACCCACCCTTCGTATTCTTCGGCCAGTTGGGCCGGCGTTTTGGTCCCCATCATCACCGCCTGAATGCCAGGGTTGAGCAGGTTATTCACCCCCTCGCCATCCATGACCGCGTCGATGACCAAGCCCATGGACTGGGAGTTGATGAGGTCGATGTACTGGCGATTCAGGTTATCCAGGGTGTATTTCCCGTAGTCCAGCTTGTAGGTCGGAACCGTGCCGTACTTCATAAGGATATCCGCCCCTTCCGCGCCGTAGATGAAGCTTAAGAATTTCCAGGCCGCGTCGGCCTTGGCCCCGGAGAGCTTGGCGTTCATAGCCAGGGCTTCCCCTAAGGTGGCGGCGCTGGACCCGTGGACGATTTCCCCAGGAACCGCAGGGAAGGCAAGGGCCTCGTATTGGGCAAAATCCTCGGCCTTCGCCGCACTCTTCAAGGCGGAGATCCGCCAGCCCGCATCCAACAGGTACACCGCTTTGCCCTGGACAAAGGCGGCCCAGGCTTCGGGCCCCTCAAGCTGGTTTACCCCTGGGGGGAAGAGCTGGGTGTCCACCATACGCTTAATCACCGAAAGGGCGTCTACAAAGGGCGTATCCGAGAACTTGGCGGTCCCCACCCGGGCCCGGTCAAACCACTCGCTCCCGCCCATGCGGTGTACCAGCATGGAGAGCAACAGGGACTGGGCCTGCCATTGGCCCTTGTTCCCGAACATCAGGGGGGTATAGCCCGCTTCCCGGATGGCCGGGACCTGGGCTATCAGGTCCTCCAAGGTCTGAGGGGTGCTCAAGCCTAATTCCCGCTGCAGTTTGGTATTAACGTACACTACCGTACAGACCGCCATATTGGGGGAAACCAGGTAGATTTCTCCCTTAGGTCCCTGAGGGGCCCAAATGGCGGCGTTAAAATTGGCCTTAAAGTCATCGGTTAGATAGGGCCGCAGGTCTTTTACGGCCCCTCGGTCCAGGATATAGGCGGATCGGGCCCCGGCGTAACAGGTGAAGAGGTCCGGAATATCCCCCGCTGCGGCCATAGCCTGGAATTTATCGTGGAATTGCTCCCCTGAGACGTATTCAAAGTCCAGTTTGATATGGGGGTACTTCTGGGCAAAGGCCTCCAAGGTTACGGGCCAATACTCGTATTGGGGATTCGCCTGTTCGAACTGCATATACACCGACAGGGTAACGGTCTCCCCGTCCCCGGAACTGCTTTCGGCCTGTTGGCCCTTGGCGAACACCGCCGTGCAACTAAGCGCCGCACATAGGGCAGCCACCGCCATTCTTTTCATCATACCTTCCTCCCTCGATTAGGTTCGTCTATTTTTGAGTAGTATATACCCTTTTTATGCCCCTTGGTAAGCCCAAATAGTTTGAAAGGGCCTCAACAATGCTTCATAATGAAACCAGGAGTATAGTCGTATGAAAAACATGAACGAACACGAGGAGCGTATTGCTCATTATACGAGTGTGAAGACCCAGGGCCCCTTGGTTATTGATGGGAACCTGGAGAAACCCCAATGGAAGGAAGCGCCAAAATCCCGGCGCTTTGTGGATCTCGTCAGCGGAGAGCCGGCCTTTCTGGACACCCGAATGGCGTCTCTTTGGGATGAACAGAACCTATATATCGCCTTTTGGCTTTCCGAGCCTTCGGTCCGGGCGACTATGACGGAACGGGATTCCTTTATCTGGTTTGACCATGATGTGGAGGTGTTTCTGGACGGTGAGGACTGTTACTACGAACTGGAAATCAACGCCTATAATACGGTGTACGAGGTGTTCTTTATTTACCAGGACGCCTTAAAGCGGGGGAGCCGGTTTGACACGGCGCAATTCGACCTCTATGAGCGGAACGTGGACGTTTTAAGTGGATTCCAAGACGCAAGCCGCTTTGGGAAGCATCATCGGGGTAAACGGTGGGCCTTCATGGATTACGATTTTCCGGGCCTTACCACGGCAGTGCAGGTCCAGGGGAAGATCAACGACCCCTCCCACCTCGACACGGGCTGGACCGTAGAGATTGCCTTGCCCTGGGAGGGTATCCGTACCTTGCTCCCCTCGCAGCAGTTTCCCCCGACTCCCGGAGACCAGATGCGGGGGGCTTTTTTCCGCTTCGAGGCGCTGCAATACCACGGGAAGCCCTGCGCCGAAAGCATCGGCTGGGCCTTGAACGAACACGGGGTCTACGACTCCCACATTCCGGAAAAATTTTCCTACCTTCATTTCGCGTCTGCCGCCACCTGCTCTCAAGGTACCTAGAGGGCCGCGTGGTTAGAATATAGGCAGACCTCCCTTTGTTTCTGCTGGCGGGGCCGTCAGGGACTACACCTCCATGGAAGGGGAGAAGATCCAGCGGGCGGCGTCGCGGAGATAGGGGGCTAAAAGAGCACCGTAAATCTCGTTTTGCAGTTTGCTTGCTTCCTTGTACCACGAGTCGATGTTGTGCAGCATGGTCCCCACCCGAATGCGGCCGTCTTCTGCTGTGGTCTGTAGGTCCTGCCCCCGATTCAAAAGCATCTTGCAGAGAATATCCGAAAGAAAATAGGCGGCCAACCCGATTACCACGGGATCCTTGGCTTCTTTGCAGAGGATGATAAACTGTTCCGCAGCGATGGAAAACTGCCGCTCCAAAAGCAACGTAAAGCCGTAGTAAAACCGGATCCACCCGGTAACATACGGGTCCGCCTTGGACCAAAAGCCCTTACCGGAACGGGCCACCGCCGCATCCAGCCGGGCAGAAAAGAACAGAACGCTGCCGGAAAGATCTTTGGCCAGAATCCGAGCGGACCCAAACAACAAGGCGTAGGTTTCAATCAGAGAAGGCTTTTTTTGACTGAGCTTGACTTCCAGGTCTATCACCGCCAAAGGCTCGGAAAGGATGAAGTAGGTGTTCACCAAAAGCCGCACTAGAGACGGAGCATAGTGGCCGCGCTGGAGGATCCGCTTTTCCAGGTATTGCGTGAGTCCCGGCCAGTCTTCCCGCTCCAGAAGGATATAGAGCCGCCGGTTAATCACATAGAAGACGTCAAGACCCACCAAAACCAGAATCATCAGTACCATAAAGAAACGGCTGGCCCGCCAAAATTCCAGGGCGATTTCAGAACCTAAAATGGAGAACGACAAAAAGCCGATGACCAACAAAAAAAGAAAGATGATGATATTAAAGGCCACAAACACATACCGGAATTTCAAGGAGTCTTCCCCCCTGGATCGTTCATGCCTAGCCGTTCTTGGCTCATTTTCTTATCCTCCCTGACCGATAGGTATATCGTGGTTTGCGAATGCCGGGGTAAGGCCCTGTTCAATACCTTAAGAGGGTTTGAACAAGTCGGTTACTATCCTCTATAATACCCTTATTATCGGTAATAATCGAGGGGTCATATAACTAAAGAACAGGCCGGTAAGTGAAGCAAGAGGAGATATGGAATGAATACATATAAAGTTAAGGAGATCGAGGAAGGAAGTTTGTTTTCCGCTCCCCTGTATCTGGATAAACACTTTATCCTGGCCACTCCAACAATACAGTTCACCAAAGAATTAGCCGCCACCCTTTTGGAATGGCAGTTTCATGAAGTCTATAGCGCGGGGGAACCGCGGATCGAAGAAGTGGTGGTAAGCGA
>JAITJK010000181.1 GCA_031278935.1 Spirochaetaceae bacterium
TGCTCAGGAAGCGAAGCGGGAATAACCAACACCGTGCCGTTTTCATCGATATATTTCGCCTCATAGGAATAAAACTCCTGGGTGGTTATCACTTCCCCCGGAACCGAGGCGCAGGGCGCCTCATTGCCTAACACCGCGCATTCCAGCTCCCGGCCTTCAATATATTCCTCGATAATAATCTTGCGGTCATAGCCAAAGGCCGCTTCCCGGCTTTGTTGCCATTCGGCCTCGTTGTGGACCTTACTCACCCCCACGGAAGACCCCATATTGGCGGGCTTCACAAAAAACGGCGTACCCAGGGCTTCGGTAAGCTCCGTGAAGTCCGGGGCCTTGTCGTGGGCTTTAAGGACCTTGAAGCGGCCAATGGGAATCCCCGCGTCCCGAAGCAGGCGTTTCATCACGTCTTTATCCATCCCGATGGCCGAACCGAGGACCCCGGATCCCACAAAGGGAACCTCTGCTAGGTGCAAAAGCCCCTGAACCGTGCCGTCCTCTCCAAAAGGGCCGTGGAGCAGGGGAAAAATTACCTCAATATCCTGTTCCACCTTCCCGGTACGGGTGTTGGTGAGCAGCCCTCGGCTCTGGGGGAGAAGGGCCACAGGCTCCCCAGTAGGGTCGATTCGGCCCTCAGTACCGAAGAGTACCACTGGGTCCTGTAGTAACCACCGACCGGAAGGCTCAATGCCGATAAGGACCGGCGTGTATTTCTCCCGGTCCAGGGCGTCCCAGACTTGTTTCGCTGACTTGAGCGACACCTCATGTTCTGCGGACTTTCCCCCGCAGACAATACCGACCTTGATATTCTTACTCATGCCTCTCTCCTCCTCGGTAAGCGGCCTGAGCGAGGCGGCGGCTGGGTAAGGCCAAGACTTGCTCTTCGTTTCCGCTTACGAGTATAGTAATAGTATGGTTTCTGTATCCACCCGCCGAACCGTGGCGCGATTGGTGTTCATTAAAGGCCTTTTACTCATGTTCCTGGGAAGCGCATTCCTCATAGGAAACCTCGCGGGAATATCCCGGATATCGGTATTAGTGGCCTTTTTCTTTGTTATTCTCGGCTCGGCTTGTGCGGTTTTAGCCATAAAACTTAATAAACGTTCCTTATATCTCTTTTTCGCCGCCTTTTTTATGCAGGTAGGCTTCTTCCTGTTCCTTTCAGCCTTGAAGATCATCCCCGTGGCCTTTTCCCAGGCCTGGCCGCTCATATCGGTTTTTTCAGGACTCGCCCTTATCCCCGCAGGGTGGCACCGGTACGGGGCCCTGCGAAGCTGGTATATGGTGCCCGCCTTGGCCTTTGTCATCTTAGGCTCGGTGCTACTGATCTTTTCCTTTAATATCGTCCCCTTCTCCTTTTCCCAGTTCATGATCCGGTGGTGGCCCCTTTTGGCAGCCCTCACGGGCCTCCTTTTGGTTCTTATCTCTCTCGGCACGAAACCCTAAACGGCGCTATGCCTCTGTCGCGGTCCCCTCTTCTGGTGTGGATCCTCCTTGGAGTATACCTGGGTATGTCCTGTGGCACTGGTGCTCCGGTGCGAGAGGTGCCTATCGCCATCCCCCAGGCGGCCGCTCCCCCGGTTCCCCTGCGAATCCCTGAACGGGGGGGGATAGGGGATGAGATTCGCGCCTTAATCGAGCAGGGAACCCCCTCGGCTCTGTTGCAGGCCCAGGAATTGATCCGGGTCCGGGAGTTGGGAAGCACCGAGTTTGGCCGGGTTATGAACGCCGTGATCTTGAGCCTCATCCAGAACCTCTACCCCCAGCTCCCGGCGTACCTTCCGGCCTTGCAATCCCAGACCCATAGCTACAGTCGGATACTCCGCAATGTCCGAGAAGGAACCTATACACCGGCGCCTCCGAACACTCAAGACTATCTGGAACTGGTACTCCCCGTGCTTGCCTTTGGATCAGACCTTAGGCCTTATTCCCCGGAACAGCTTGCCCAGGCCCTCCAGGATCTCCGGCGGGCGGAGGAGATAAACCCCCGCTCCCCCCTCTCTCCCTATTTTCAGGGTCGAATCTATGAACACCGGGATCGTCCCCAGCGGGCTTTGAGCGCCTATACCCGGGCCCAGGAACTTTCCGTCGAATATTATCCCGCGGTCCTGGGTCAGGTTCGGGTTCTTCATAGCTTAGGGCAAAAGCAGGAGGCCCTAAAGCTGCTACAGGATCTGCTGATTCAGTTCCCGGATAACAAGGTCATCAAGGAACAGCTTGCCAGGACCTATTACGCCGAAGGGGACTGGTCCCGCGCCGAGTCAGCCCTGGCGGAACTGCTCCAGCACGAGGAGGCGAACCCATCGTTGCTACTCCTCTACGCTCATACCCTGGTAGAACAGGGTCAGTTTTTCAAGGCCCTCCCGTGGTTGGACCGCTACGGAGCGCTTGATGGAACTAATCGCTTATATCTTTTACTGCGGGCCCGGATTCAGTACGAGGGCTACCATAACCGGGATGCGGCTTTGACCTATCTGCGCGCGCTCCTCAAGGCGGACCCCGCCGATGTGGAAGCCGCAGTATATACCGCCGAGCTGCTTTTGGGTTCCTCCCGGGAAGAGGAGTACGGCCAGGGCCGGGAACTCTTGCAGACCCTATTACAGACGGAAGCCCCTGCCCTGAGCGTCCTGGACCTAGTCTTTCGGGACGCGGTTCAGCGGGAGGACTGGGAAGCAGCCCGCCCCTTTACCGCCCGGCTTTTGGAGGCGGACCGTTCTCGCTATCTTTTAGACGCGGCCAAGGTCGAACAGGGCATAGGCAATACCCAGGCGGCCTTTGCCTATGCCCAAGAATGGCATGACCGGCATCCTGCGGACCAGGAGGGGGCGCTGGTTTATATTTCCATACTGATTGACCTAGGCCAGCGGGATTCCGCTCGGCGGCTTATCGAGAGCCATCTGCCGCTCTCGGAACGGACTGTCAAGGCCGAGTATTATTACCTACGAAGCCGTATGGCTCGCACCGAGGCGGCGGCGCTACAGGACCTCCGTTCCAGTCTTTTTGAGGACCCTCGGAATCTCCACGCCCTTATGGGCATGGTTGAATACTACCGCCACCACCAGGACGAGCAGCGCCTGCGCTACTACCTTGATCAAATCCCCAATCTCGCCCCCGTTAAACCGTCCGCGTCCGTGGAGGCGCCCGCCAAGAGGGGCCCCTATTGATACGCATCCTGAGTATCAATATTTTTCCCAGTACCTCCAAGGGCAGTTGGATTCCCTTAAGCAGTCGGTTGGCGATGATGATTACAGGGATAGGTATCTTGTCCCGAACGCTCATTAAACAACGCCGCATTTCAGAAAATCTTCCCGTATAGGAGTAAAGATGTCGAGCAAAACGCCCCTTTCAAGGCAAACGCAACCATGTTCTATCCCCTGTTGCTTACAAAG
>JAITJK010000024.1 GCA_031278935.1 Spirochaetaceae bacterium
AGCCCCATTCCGCCATGGTACACAGGGGAAATCCGTCGTCTTGCGCGTTATAAGCATCAAAGAAGGTCTGTAATCCGGTAAAATCTGCGGTAAAGCAAAAAGTCCCATTGCCGACAGACAAAGGCGCCAGGGTTTCGATACGCCGGTATAGGGGATTATGCCGGCTCACGAGACCACGCCGGTGGATCATAGTCCGCTCCGACCGTATCTAAAGGCGGGGACGGTTTTGGCACACATCCGGTCAAAAAGCGCACGGGCCTCTGTGAGGGACACGGTCTGTATGGCCAGGTCTTGGGAAAATACTCGGAAGGCTTTTTCATAGTCCTCTTCAAACACCGCCTCGATGATCCCTTCCTGGGCTAATACATGGTGCATCACCAGATGCCGCAGGTCCGTAGGAAGGGCCCCGCCGACTATCGGGGCAATCCCGTCCAGGGAAAAGACCGCGTTGGTTTCCACCACCACGTCCCGGGGCAGATCCGGCATCTGCCCTTGATTGGGTAGATTCACGTTGCTCACCAGGCTCTCCAATCCCATGAGCGCCTTGACCATCCTAATCCCCTCTTCCCCGGAGGAAAGGGGGGTCATAGTTTTCGTACCTTCCCGGTAGGCTCTTGCCTGGGCTATCAAGGCATCCCGGTTTTCGATACGCCAGGACACCGGGGTCAAGGCGAAGCCCCAGCGCCTTACCTGTTCAGGGCTTGCGAGGTACCAGGAATGAGGGCAAAATTCCGCAAGGTGCCGGTCCCCAGCCGCAGCAATAAGTCCATAGCGGCGAAAGAGGTCCATCTTGACCCGCTCCGCGCTGGAAAACAAGGCGCGCCGCATCGCTTCGGCGGCCTGTTCGGCATCCGCGTTTTCCCCGGATGCGCTCCCTGCAGCAAAGGTGGTGGCCGCTTCGGCTTGATGAAACCCGGTTTCGGCATGGCGCGCGACGAATTGGGTATAATAGGGAAAGATATCGATATGGTTCCATGAGGCCCTATCAATCCAGGTAAAATGGTTGATCCCCAAAACCCGGGTATGGATCTCCTCCCGCCTAATACTGCCTTTGGGGGCGCAGCCTGCGGCTTCTAGCACCGTAGCCAGGAGCTTCTGGGTGTTAAAGACCTCGTGGCAGCACCCTGCGGCTTTAATCTGGGGAAATTCTTTGTACAAGGTGCGGGTGCAGATGGTCATGGGGTTGGTGTAGTTAATCACCCAGGCGCTGGGGGCGTAGGTCTTGACCGCTTGGGCAATGGCGCGAAACTGGGGAATGGTCCGCAGCGCACGAATGAGCCCTCCGGCTCCTGCAGTATCTCCCACGGGTTGATAGATGCCGTAGGCTTCGGGGGCGTGGACGTCTATAGCCATTTCCGCGAAATCCCCTGGAAGAATCGAGACAAACACCACATCGCTTCCGGTGAGGGCGTCTTCCAGGGAAGGGTTTGCGTGAAAGGTCCAGTGGCCCGGGTTGTGCCGGGCCAATAGGGTGTTCCCGATGACGGCGTTGGTTTGTGCGTCTTCAGGTTTCAGATCGTATAGTTCGATAGTCCCTGAGATTTCTTGCTCAAAAGCCAGGTCCTGCATCAACACCCAGGCCCAGTTACGGGATCCTCCGCCAATGTAACAAAGTTTTATCCTTTTCACTCCCCTTCACCTCACCAAGTTGAGCATACCACCCTTTAGGGCGCTTGTACACGATTTTTTTTACCTTGACTCGTGGGGAAGAAAAAAGTCCTCCCCTTGTCCGCTTCTATTATCGGTAAGGGATACCTAAGCGGCCTATAGTCTATCCATATTAAGGGGATTAAACTATGGTTAGACTATATACAACGACGGTGTAAAAGCCGGACAAAACACGTGGAGGTTAGAAGAACATGAAAAATCCATTGGGAGGTTTAAGTATAACTGCGCTGGCAAGCGCCCTTATCCTTTCCGGATGCGCCGGTACCAGCGGCGTAAAGGCCGGGAGTCCCGACGCGGCCCCCGGGGCGATAGAAAAAATCACCGTGGCAAACGGCGCTTTTGCCGCCTATCAATTCATCCTTCCGCCTGGGGCGGTCTTTGGGGATTATACCAAGATTACCGCAGAATTCTTGGTGGACACGGTGAATTTTTCCACCGTCGCCCGGGCGCGGGTCCTGGGCAATTACCTTGAAACGGATTTTGCGGATGCCCAGGCGGAGAACAGGCCCCTTAAATTCATCGACTATACTGCCGGGGGAGCGGATAAAAACGGCCCCTATATTCTCAGTAATCTTATAGGCGGCGATACGGCCCTGGGCGCGCACGGGGCGAGGGATGCTAATGAATGGTTTATGGAAACCTTTGACATTACAGGCGCCCAGAAACACAGCACTTACCATTCCGCCAATCTTCCTGCTGCGGATGCGACAGGGCCGTTCTACTTTTGCCTAGGCTTAAGCATAGGCGGTGAAAACAATGCTATCACCTATTACGCGAGGAATGTTACCCTGAGTAATGCCGACGGCAGTAAAACCGTCGTATCCTTAGGATCGGGTTTTGAAGTTCCCGCCTTTGCCGGTTATTCATCCCGGGATAGGGGACTACTGGACCGCGTTTTCGTAGCTCAAGCCGGGGACGCGGTGGTGGACGGGAAATCGCGAATTGTCGTAGATACCGCCGTGAAACATCAAAAAATAACCGGCTTTGGGGGTATCACCAACGTATGGGTGTCTCCGGATATGACGGTTGATGATATAGATAAACTATTTTCCCCTGATGGCGCGGGGTATACTATACTTCGGGTTTGTATCTATCCGTATATGTCCGCCCTGTTTGACGGTACGGAGCCCTATCCCAAAGGAACGCCAGATGCCCACAAGGATTTTTTTGAACTTGCCAAAAGGGCCCAATCCTATGGGGCGCTTATTTTGGGAAGCCCCTGGACGCCGCCTGGGGAATGGAAAAGCAACGCCAGTCGTTTATCCGGCGGCTATCTTTTGCCGGAACACTACGCCGATTATGCCGAACACCTTAAGAATTTCGCCCGGCAGATGAAGCAAAACGGCGTAAGCCTTAACGCTATCTCTTTCCAGAATGAGCCTGATATAAAGGTATCCTATGACGGCTGTGACTGGACCCCTGAACAGATGCTGACCTTTGTCAAACAGTACGCCAGGACCATCGGCGGCCCAGGAACCGAATTCCCGGATCTAAAAATTATTCCCGGGGAGTCCTTCCAATTTAAGCGTAACTTCACGGACCCCATGCTTAAGGACCGCGACACTGTACATAAAATTGATATTATCGGCGGACATATTTACGGCGGTGGGCTTTCCCGTTATGATTTGGCCCTTGACAAGGAGAAAGAGGTATGGATGACCGAACATCTTTACAATACTTCCGGTAATTATTCCTACGATTCAACCTGGGACGCCGCTTGGATAGTGGCAAAAGATATTCATGACTGTATGGAGGCCGATTTTAGCGCCTTTGTCTGGTGGCATTTGAAACGTTTTTACAGCATGATGGGGGACGGCGAGTATAACACGGTTAACGGGGAAATTACGCCTCGAGGTTATATCATGTCCCATTACGCCAAATACGCCACCGGAAAAACACGGGTCGACGCCCGGGTTTCAGGTCCCGCAGGCGTATTCGCCACAGCTTATGAATCGGACAAAGACATAAGCCTGGTTGTTTTTAACAGCAGCAGCCATGACCGGGATATGGCTATAGCCCTTCCCTATAGGGTACAGAGCGCGGCGGGGGTACAATCCTCACAATCCGCGGGGAATATGGT
>JAITJK010000077.1 GCA_031278935.1 Spirochaetaceae bacterium
AAGCATATCCTTGATTCTCTTGGCCCCTTAGGGATCCTCCTTCGGTTCACCGAAACCCTGCACGGCGGTCCTTTAGCGACTCCTAGAGTGCGTTTTGCGGACATTGGTTCCGGCGCGGGGTTTCCAGGCATTCCCCTGGCCATAAGCTTTGCCAGGCGGGAAACCTATCATTTCACCTTGATAGAACGCAAAGGAAAACGGGCGGGGTTTCTCAGAAATACCCAGGCCGTACTGGGCCTTAGTCGGGTGGAGATCGAAGAAGGGGAGGTGGAAAAAGCTCAAGTCGGAGCTTTTCATCTTATCACCTTCCGGGCCCTCCAGCCTTTGGATCCCCGGCTTCTCACTACACTTTTCCGGCTATTGGCTCCCGGTGGGGCCCTATTCGCCTATAAAGGTCGCGGGGAAACTCTGGACGTAGAACTGCGTCGGGTGGAAACCATGCTGGGAAGCTGGGAGCGCCTGCCCTTGCATATCCCCTTCCTGGAAGAGGAACGCCACCTCCTGGTACTCACCCCCAAGCCACCTGCCGTGGAGGCGTATTAGGGGGTCGCAGGATACGCAATAGGACGTATGTCCCTTCATTCCGACCTAGGGTTGAGCCTCCGTCATTGCGGGGAACCAGGTCTGACCCCAAACCTCCCAGGGCAAGTGGCCCGTAGGCGGGTTAGAGTTTGCTGATGGCCCGGGGTTTTACCTCCGGGGGGATGGCGCAACGGTAGAGCTGGCCCTCAAGACGCTGCTCCCATTCGGCCTTGGCTTTGGCGGCAATCTCAGGATGCTCCAGCACCTCCACACAGGCACAAGCGATAACCTTAGCCGCCAGGATAAGACCCTTGTGCCCTAGAGAACTGCGGGTCTGAGACACGAGCTGCCAGGAGTGTTCCGCCGTACCTAGGGCGTAACTTGCCGTGGCAATCTGGGCGGTGGGAACATTCCAGCTCACATCCCCCACGTCAGAGGACCCAGGAAAAACCGGCTCCGGCGTTTCATCGTAAAAAGGCAACACTCGATCGCAAAGCCGTTTCTCCCCAAGGATTCGAGTGTATTCCCGAAGGTCCTTCTCGGTAGTGGACAGAAACATAGCCGCCTCCGCGCCGGGGCTTTTGGGGGAACTTTGGGCCAAGGCTGCGGCAAAGCTGCGCTCTTCTTCGGTGTACTCAGGAAGCGCCTGGGCCTTAAGGGCGTCGTAGAGCAGCCGACCCAGGGTTTTGTTGGGGATCACATTGGAGCAGGCCTTAATAAAGGTAATATCCACCTCGGTTTCGGTCATCAACGCCGCACCCTGGGCGATCTTGTTCACTCGCTGGTAAATCTCTTCTACCTGGGATTGGCCGGGGGCGCGGATCAGGTATAAGACTTCCGCCTTGGGCTGGACCACGTTGGGGGAAAAACCCCCGGTGTGTGTGATGGCATAATGAATCCGCGCTTCGGGGATCACGTGTTCCCGGAGAAAATTTACCCCCACATTCATAAGCTCTACCGCGTCCAGGGCACTGCGGCCCAGGTGGGGAGACGCAGCAGCGTGGGAAGCCTTACCCCGGAATTGGTAGAGAATCTGGTAATTAGCCAAGAATCGCAGTTCCATAATGGCATTGACCGCCATAGGATGCCAGGAAAAGGCCACGTCCAAACCGGCAAAGACCCCGGCCCGGGCCATAAAGGCTTTGCCCGACCCCCCTTCCTCGCCAGGACAGCCGAAAAGTTTAAGGGTCCCCGGTATTTTATGCGCCGAGAGGTACTCCTTGACCGCCAAAGCCGCGCCCAGGGATCCCGCTCCTAAGAGGTTATGCCCGCAGCCGTGGCCATTGCCGTTGTCATCAGGCCCCCCTCGGGGTTCTTCTCTAAGGCCCAGGGCCTTCTGGCTTAGGCCCGAAAGGGCGTCGTATTCCGCGAGAATCCCGATAACCGGTTTACCCTTGCCATACTGGGCGCAAAAGGCCGTCTCGATCCCGCCACTTGCGTCCTCCACGGTAAAGCCCTGGGCTTTAAGGGTGTCCTTAAAGAGCGCCACAGACCGGTATTCTTCAAAGGCGGTCTCCGCATAATCCCACAGCGCGTCGGAAACCCCGGTAAGGAGCGTTTCCATGCCCTCCACAGAGCGTACAATAGCGGACGTATTCATGCCGCACCTCCTCTTTGAGGGCCTAAGCGTCGGGAAATTTGATTACCCCCCAAAAGCAGCCCCAGGCCTACTACCAACAGGCCCCCTTGGAACAGGGCGTTCACCGGCACGCTCTGGTATAAGAGCATACTGATATTGATGGGCATTAAAATAAAACTCGTTACGGAGGTTAAGGAAAAGGCCATAGAGTAGTCATTTAGAACCGGAGTTTTATAATCGGGATCGCAGATTTTAAGGAGCATCAGGCCTGTGAGAAAGACCCCAGTGGAACAGCCCCACAGGGAGATAGCCCGCTCGAAATAACAGTCGGAGAAAAATTTCTTGAAGAGCGTGAAGAGGAAGATATACGTAAGGAGATAGGCCAGGAGTACCATGGTCAGGATGGGGGCTAGGTAAGATAGGATCGCCTGCACCGGAAGGCTGGCGATAGCGGCGGTGATGGCATAATCCGAGCAGACCCCGGCGATGCGGGACTTGGTTTTGCTGTCGATGAGGCTCCCTAAACCCAACTTTTGGATGCAGAAATTCACCGCAAACATGACGATGATGGCCCAGGCCCATATAGGAATCTGGTTGATCAAGGGCGCCTTCACTGATTTGACGAAATTCATCAGCACATAGGCGATACCGCAGGCCCCGAGGATCACCGCCAGGTGAAAAGTCAAGCACTCAATGGAAGAACTCATGGTGGTTTCTTTGCCCATGCTCTGCTGTTTGACGGGATCCCGCTGGTAGCCCTTGGCCATATCCAGGGGAATATCCCCGGGCTTGGTGAGGATCGTAGTCTGGCCGGTCCGGGCTGCCACATTGATGGCGATGATCCCGATGATCATACCTCCGATGAGGCCGAAGGTGGCGGTGGTGGTGGTAACCCCCTGGGAGATTTCCCAGAAAGGGAGATCCAGGCCCCTAAAATAGCTTCCCAGGACCCCGGCGGTGCCGTGGCCGCCCGAGAAGCCCATGGGCAACTCATACCCGAAGGACGGATAGAGGTCCATACCACCGCTCGCAAAGACAAACCGGGTTATAATACCCACGAGGAGCTGCACCGCAGATATGGCGAAGAAAATCCCGAAGGTTTTGATCACATTAGAGGAGGTTTTTCCTGCAGACGCGCCGGCTTTACCGAATTGCATACCTAGTGGCGTTGCAGCCACTACCGGGACGATGAGGATCCCCGGTAGCACGGACCAGGTGGCGATCCAT
>JAITJK010000084.1 GCA_031278935.1 Spirochaetaceae bacterium
CCGTACCGGCCGGTTAAACACATTCTGGGCTACGGCCTGCGCAAAGAACACACCGAATCCCGCACCCAAACAGCCCCCTAAGGCCCCTAAGAAAAACCCCTCTCCCAGAAACTCCGCAATGAGGCTCCGGTTGTCCGCCCCTAGGGCTTTGCGTAACCCGATTTCTTTGCGCCGCTCCGTCACCACCGCCATCATGGTAGTGGCCACGCAGATCAGCGTGAGGAGTAAGACCACCACCGTAACGAGGTATACCAGGGCCTTGAGCTTGGTCAGCACCGTGCCTTCCGACTCGGTAACCCGCTTGACCAGCCGGGCTTCGACGCCCTCGTGGCGACTTATGGCGTCCGCCACCTCCTGTAAGGCGTCGGAGGGTAGCGTCACGCTGCATTCCACCACCTCTACGGTCCCGCGCCGGCCGGTCATGTCCTCAAAGTCTTCTAGGGCCATAAAAATAAAGGCCTCCTCGGTGCCCCCTGTCTGCAGCACCCCGGATACCGTGAAGTCCCGGCTAAAACTCGTCCCCTCTCCCGCTCCGGCGGTCCCGGTGAGGGTAAAAACGCTCCCCGGAAGGAGTCGGATCTGGTCGGCTACCTCTGCCCCAATCAGGGCTTCGTCTGGCGCTTCAGGCCAACGGCCCTGGACGAGCCAGTAGGGACTGGTTTTCTTAGCCTCCCTAAGGACTGTCCCAGCGGCCATGAAGGGCTGCTCGTGGATCTTTATCATCTCGTAACGGTAGGGCGCGGCTCCCACCACGGCGGACGCGGGGAGATAGGCCAGGGCCTCCTGCACCGTGGAGAGGGCCAATTCCACCGCGTCTCCTGCCGGAACCAGGATGAGATTCGCCCCATAGGAACGAAATTCCTGGCCCATCTGCCGGGGAATATCGTAATACAAGGTGAGGAGGCCAGAAAGAATGGTTCCCCCTACCGCTACGGCGAGAAGGGCCACGATCATCCGGGAGCGGCGCCGGAGCAGGGAACTAGTTACCATCTTGAGATAAAACCGGGGCTTATTCATCGACCGTGTAATACCTCTGCAGGTCTTAAGGACAACAAAAAACGAATGGAGGGGATACTCCCCGCTAAAGTTACCAGGATCACCAGGACTCCCACCAGGGGAATCACCAGGGGTTTGAGATCGATGGAAGACCCAAAGACCGTATGGCCGATGATCTGGGCAAAGCCCAGGCCGACGCCATAACCGGCGAGTCCCCCGCAAATACCGGTGATCCCGATTTCCGTGAGAATCAGGGCGGAGATGGGGCCGTCATAGGCGCCAATGGCTTTAAGGAGCCCTATCTCGTTGGAGCGCTCCATGACGCTGGCGGTTACCAGATTGGAAATCCCCAGGGCCGAGCCCGCAAGACTCAACACCGTGATGAGGAGCATGAGGAGCTGGGTCTTCTCTAAAATGGCCCCTTCCGACTCGGCCACCTGGCGAATAGGCTTAGAAACCGCGCCGCTTATGACCTCGTCGATCTGGTAACAGATGGCGCTCACATAGGCCGTACAGTACCAGGTTTCCCATTCCTTAATGGAAAGGCTTTTCGGGTCTTGGGCGGCCCTGCGGGAAAGTTCGTTGTCCGGTGTGGTAAGGGCGCTCACCTCCACGGAACTCACCAGACCCTCCCGGTCTACTAGGCCTTGAGCCGCAGCCAGAGGGACAAAAAACTGCTCATCCTCATCCCCCCCGGCGTGAAACACCCCTACCACGGTGAAGGTTCGGCTTGCTTCCCGCGCCGTAAGGCTTACCGCGTCCCCGATGCTGAGGCCGTAGCGTTTCGCCGCCTCCCGGCCTACCATGACTCCTGCGTTATCTTCATCGGTGAGCCAACGGCCGTCCACATCCCACCAGCGTTTCATGTTCCCCATGCCCGTATCCAAGGCTTCCCCCGTGGGTAATTCCAGGTGATGATTGAACCAGGTCCCCACCAAAGGAACCTCCTCTTCCCCCTGGGAAGTCTGCAGCCGTACCCGGGCGTTCAGATAGGGGGTAAAATCTACGATATTAAAGGCCCAGAAAATGGTCTTGATCTTTCCCAGCTCCTCTTCCTTGAGGTATTTATCCGATACCCCGGATCCTTCCCGCACACCGTACAGGGCGTCCAAGAGGGAAGCCCCCCGGGGAATCACGGTAATGTTGGCCCCATAGGTCTTGAGCTCCTGGTTCACCTTGTCCCCCACATCGAGCATCACGTTGAGCATGGCTGTGGCAAGGGAGGCCCCCAAAGCTATGGTAAAAGCCACCATGAGCATCTTCCCTTTTTGCCGTAGCAGCGCTCCCCGCACCATGATCCAAAACATCGGTTCCTCCCTAAAATATTATTTAAAACGGTGCGCTTCGGCTTCCAAATGGGTGAGAGCAATGACCAACTTCCCCCCTTGGGTGGTGTAGGCCAGAGGCACGGGATTGCAGCCCCCCTTGAAGCCGATGGTGGACTTATTCATCACCACGTCGCAAAGCCGGCAAATCACCTCGTCCTTGCGCTCATAGTATCCGGTGGCCCCGCAAATGTCGCAAGCGTCCAGGCCCACCCCATAGGCGCTGGCGTTTTTCTTAATCACGATGAACCGAACTTCCGTGTTCTCCTTGGTAATATAGGCAAAGCGGTGCAGATGGCCGTCCTGCACCTGTTCAAGAGGGATAAGGATTTCTACTCCCGCAATGGTCATGGGCTCCGCTGGGGACAGCACCACTTCCCGCCGGGTATAGGCCTTGAGCCCCGTGAGAATAAACACCGAACCTAGGGCGAGAACGCTTATCACCCCACTCCAGCGCCGGCGTTTGTGCATGGCCGCCCGAATCTTCCGCAGTTCCGCAGGATTCCTATAGACCCCTTGGGGCCGCAGGCTCCTGAGGCACAAGACCACCGCCATAAGGAGGCTCATGCCTATAAGCAGGTACAAGAGCACCGTCTTATACCCCGCCGCAGCCACCACAATCTTGAAAAGCCAGCGGATCATGGGGATTATCCGCCGGGCTAGGAGCACCTGGATAACTGCGGCCCCGTGATCCAGCAATACGAGGATCAACGAAAGGATGAGCAAGGAAGCGGTGAACCGTGACGGGAGGGCGATCCCCGCCTTGAAGACCCCGATGCCCGCCAAAAGGACGATCCCGATTCCTAGGGCAAAACCGATAAACTTAAAGAGAAACTCCGTACTGAAGATCGATTCCCCGGGGAGGACGAATTCCGTAAGATACAAGAACAAGGTGGGGAGGGTATAAAAAAACAGCGCCCCCATGAGGAGGAAACTCACCGTGCCGAACACTCCGGCGCCCTGCTTAGAGAGACGCTTTTTTCCTGCCCTCCAAAAAAAGATGATGAACAGCAGCCCGGTAATGAAGGCCACCGAGAGGATCCACATATTCCAATAGGAGCGATTGATGAGGGTCGTGGTTCGCCTGAGGATCGCCAAGATCAGGGCCAAGACGGTCCCGGTGAGGCAACCCTGGATCATACGCTTCCCCAGGAGAGCTTCCTTGGCATGGACCATCCCCCATCCCCACAGCAAAGCCCCCAAGATGGCCAAAACTAGAGAATTTTCTATCACCAGGATACAATATTTTAGCATAGGAACTCGTTGTCGCGATTCAAAGCTTCACATTTTTATAAAATATAACGAGGGAGGGAAGGAATGCGCCACGCCGCAGTACACCCTTCCCTCCCCAGCCTCAAAACCGCTCCCTACCAGGACGGGCCTACGTAGCTTACATTCCATTCGGCTACTAAGGGTGCAGACCAAAACCGACCCGGAACCCCCGTCACATTATCCACATGCAACACATAGCCCAGGGATTCAGGATTTTTAATGACAAACCGAACCGTGTAATCCCCCGGACCGTCTAGCTTGATATTGGCACCGTAATGGGGGCCGTCACTGGCGTTCATAGGCATAAAAGTACCTTCGATACGATAGCCCGTGGACTTGGTAATCTCGTAATCCACCGTCAGATAGGGAACAAAGTCTCCGGCCCCATAGCCTAAGTTATTCCCCTCCAGGGCGGATATATCCGCTTCAATGTGCATATCCGCTTCTGACGCCGCAAGTCCAGCTCCAGCAGGTTCCATATCAACAGGCTGAAAATACACCCCCGCTACATTGAGCGGCCCCAGTTCAAAATCTTCCCCCAGGGGAAATTCCTCAAAGCCCACCACCTCTCCGGGATTTACCGTGCTCTCGGGCCGAGATCCTTCTTGGGCTTGGGGCTGTCCCTTTTCACTTCCGCCTTTGGCAAAAAGAGCGGTACTTCCTACTACCGCCAAAAAAAGGACCAACAGTTTCCTGATCTTCATTAGTTACTCCTCTTAGATTCTTCGGGTCCTTTACCGGCCGTCGCCGTACGGACCCGGTTAGGCAATTCCGACGCGCCCGGCGCAGGGTTAGAATTTCCTAACATGATGTGTACAAAGATAGCAAGCGCTAACAAGAAGGTCAAGGGGTTTTGCAGGTTTTTTCATGTTTTTCATCTTAAATTTTAGCATTTTTTTACCGCCACCGCGCCTAACCGTCTCGCCCCTCGTTCCAATGGCCTATCTTACGGATTTTCTGGCTTCGGTAGCGGACCAACACTGAGGGGTTGCGGTCCCCCAGGTCCTTGAGCTCTTTCACCAGAATCCCTTTGATGGCCGCCGCCGCAGCGTCGGGGTTCGCGTGAGCGCCGCCTTCCGGCTCCGGGATGATGCCGTTGATCACCTTGAAGGCCAACAAGTCTTCACTGGTGATACGGAGCATAGCTGCGGCGTCTTTGGCCCGCCCCGCGTCCCGAAGGAGAATGGAAGCGCAGCCCTCGGGACTAATCACCGAATAGATGGCGTTTTCCAGCA
>JAITJK010000097.1 GCA_031278935.1 Spirochaetaceae bacterium
CCCGGTGTCCTTGGTGGTAAAATAGGGCTCGAAGATCTTGGAAAGGTTTTCCTCAGGAATCCCCACGCCTGTATCGCTGAGAGTGAGAATGATCTCATCGTCCCTCTTCTCGGTGCGGATCTCCAAGGCCCCCCCCTGGGGCATAGCCGCGATGGCGTTCTTGATAAGGTTCAACAGCATCTGTTTCATAAACCGTTCGTCGAAATCAATCAGGGGTAACTCTTCGGCCAGGCTTAAGGTGCAGTGAATCTGGGCCTCCTTGAGTTCAAAGCTCACAAAATCCGTCAGTTCCCCGATGAGGGTATTCAGGTTTCCCTCCCGGAAATCCATATTCATGGGACGGACCGCAAAGAGAAAATCCACCACAATGCCATTGAGCCGGTCGATCTCTTCATTAACCACCCCAATATAGGTATCCAAGAGCTTAAAATAGTCCGTAGGCTCCTGGTCAGGGTCAGCGCTTCCCGCAGGGGACGCGGCGAACGAGCGCTCCCGGTGGACGGTCAGGGCTTTTTGGATGAGCTGGATATGGATCGACAGAGACCCCAGGGGGTTTTTGATCTCATGGGCCACCCCTGCGGCCAAGGTGGTAAGACTTGCGAGGCTCTCCATGCGCCGCAGCCGGGCTTCCTTGCCCCGTTTCTCGGTGATGTCCTCCACGTAAATCAGGGAACCGGACACCTGGCGATCCTGGACCAGGGGCAGCACGCTGAGACTCAAGAGCCGCTGTTTACCCTTGGTTTCCACGTCGAATTCCCGTTCTTCCACCCGGTCGCCTCCCAGCAGGGTAGTTTCAAAGAACTCTGCCACGGGCTCATCCCGAATGAGGGTCCATATCGGGCCGTTGCCCTGTTCGTCATACCCTAGGGGCAGAAAGCGTTCCGCGTATTTATTGGCCAGGATGAGGTTATGCTCCGTATCGCACACCAAAACCCCATGGGCCAGGGAATCCAAGACCGTTTCCAATCGCTCGATCTCCGCTGCCGCAGACACCAGGATGTCCCGGATCTGATCGCCGGTCATCTTGTTGAGTTTTTGCAATGCCCGTTTAATGAACTGTCTCATACCCCCTCCTGCTATGGAGTCGTAGCCTCGCGGCCACCTATATGCCTCCACGGCAGATGGTGGCAAGGGATTGGCGGAGTTCGATGCTGAGGCGTTCCAAGGCGAGGACCGGGCTTTGGTTGTAGGTACCCACCGCAAGGGCGGCCTCGGCAGTGCACTTCCGCCAGACGTCTAGGTCCCCCAACCGGACCGGAGCCGGTTGCCGGGAAAAACGACTCTCCATCACCACCGCCAAAAGTACCCGCAAGAACTGCACAAAAAGCCCGCGAACTTCGAACTTTTCCGTAACCGCCAGAATCTGAGCAATGACGCTCTGGGGATCATTGCCGGGCTTGCCCAGCGGAGAGGCTTCACTCAGCCCCGAGGCGTAGGCGCCCAGGATCACCAGTTCCTCCGGGAACCGGGTTATGCCCCAGCGCTTGAGCTGGATGAGAACCCCCCGGGCAACATAGGCCGCGAAAAAGGCCGCCGCCGGGCGCAGGGCCTCTTCGGATACCGGCAGAAAAGACGCAAGATACGCCTCTATCCCCAAAATCTCTTTGGGCGGGGTATCCCGAAACACCTGGCGGATCACCGCGCCCTCCACCTCAGGAGAACGGCGGATAAACCGGTAGGGCCGAAGTCGGGACATCACCGTGGGAAGGAGGGCCTTTTCCCGGGCGCTGGTCAACACCATGATCACCGAGGCCGGGGGCTCCTCAAGCATTTTGAGCAGGGCGTTACGAGCCGCGTCTTGCATCCGGTCAGCGTTTTCAATGAGCAGCAACTTCCGCTTCCCCGTGGGGGCCAGATGGCTCCAGGCTGCAGCCCGGCGAATCTGGCCGATGGGAATGAGCTCCCCCAGACCCTCGGCTTCCAGCTTCCCCGCCTGCTTCAGAATGGCCTGTAGGGACTTATCCAGCTCTCCCGCGGGGAGGGTGGAAACCTCATCCAAGGCCTCCTCCAGACCCAAAAGAGACTCGCTCACCTTTTTAAATCGGGGTTCGTCCTCCCACAACACCGGGGAAAACCGGGTAAGGAGCTTCCGTACCGAGCGGATAAAGAGAAGCCGGCTCTGGTCGTCCGGTTCCCGGCGGCACACTGTGGCGGCGGCGCTGATTTCCGCGAAAAAAGGCCGGGATCCCAGGGTCAAGAGGTCCGGATGGGTAAGGGTCCGGTGCCGGGCGCAGGCGGAACAGGGGCAGTCCGCCTGCGCCGCTGGGTCTTCACAGGAAAGGACACGGGCCAATTCTAGAGCGGCGGTCCCTTTTCCAGACCCCGGAGGACCGGAAAATAACATGGACGGCGCGAGGACCCCTCCGACCTTATCCATCTCTAGCTGGCGCACCGCAGCTTGGCCCAGGATAGATTCAAACATGGCGTCAAAGGTCCTGGGGGAAGAGGGCGGGTAGCCGTACCGTAGTGGGGAAATAGTGGGTAATCACCGGCATAAGCAGTTCGGCAAACACACTTTTCTTGATCAGGGACTGGATATCAAAAAAGGGCTGTACGGTCAAAAGGAAGAGCAGCAAGGTTACCAGCACCAAGCCCTCGATCAAGCCGAAGAAGACCCCCAAGACCCGGTCCACAGCGCCCAGTTTCAGGCGGTTAATCACATCTTTCACCAAGAGCTCCAAGACCTTAACGACCACGAAGATAATACAAAACACCGCCCCAAAGGCCAGCATCTCCGGGAGGAAGCGGATGTCATCAGGGACTTTGGTGCGGATCAAATCCGCTCCGGGCTTATAGAAAAGTGCCGCTCCCACAAGACCAAGCACCAAAAAGGCAATGGACAAGAGTTCGTCCAGAAACCCTCTAAGGGCCCCTCGGACGGCAAAAAGCAGGACAAAGACCAGACATATCATATCGATTGGTACTATCTGCTGCATAGTTCCCTTTTCGTAGCCTCCAGGTACTGCAAGATTGCTTGGGCAATGATCCGCGCCCCGTCTCGCTCCCCTATCCGCGCGGAGGCTTCGGCCATGCGCTGTTGCCGCTCCGGGTCTAAGGCAAGTTCAGCAATCATCCGGCTCAAGGAGGCGGCTTCCGCTTCGATTCCAAAGGCCTTGCCCAGGGCCACCGCAGCCCCGGCCTGCACAAAGAGCCGGGCGTTTTCCACCTGATCCCCCCGGGTGCCGGACCCACTCAAGGGGATAAGGACCATAGGCCGGCCCGAAGCAGCGCATTCCCACAAGGTTCCCGCACCGCTTCGGCCTATGACCAGTTCCGCTGCGGCTAACACCTGGGGCATTTCCTCCCGGAAAAAGGGGTAGGGCCGGTAGCGGTCCCTAGGCGGGAGGTCCCAGCCCTGGGGAAGGCCGGTCTGATGGACCACGGTATACCACCGGGTAAGCTCCCCCAGCGTTTCCCGGACCAGGCGGTTGATCTGCTGAGAACCCTGGCTACCCCCCAGGACGAGAAGAATCCGCTCTTCCGGACCCACCTGGAGGAAGGCCCGACCGCTTTGGGGGTCTGCGGACCGGAACGCCGGGCGCACGGGATTACCCGAGAGGCTGATGCGGTCTTGATAAGACGCCGGGAAGAACGCCGCACTTTCCTCATAGGCGGTAAAGATTTTTCTGGCAAACCGGGCGTTAATTTTCGTGGCCAGACCCGGGCTCAGGTCCGACTCATGGGTCCATAGGGGCACACCCAGGGAAGCCGCCGCGAGACAGGGGGGTACGCTCACGAAACCTCCCTTAGAAAAAAGCAAAAGGGCTTGCTCTTTTTTGAGAATCCTGCGGGCTGCAAAAAAGCCGGCGCCGACTTTCAACGCCTCGCTTCCGTGGCGCAAGGAGAATTGCCGCCGCAATTTTCCCGCGGGGATGCCGATAAACTCAAAGCCCGCCTGTTCCACCACAGCTCTATCCATCCCCCGGTTAGCCCCTATCCAGAGGATCCGGCAATTACCCTGTTTTTGGACGGAGGATGCCACTGCAAGGCCGGGATAGATATGCCCACCAGTTCCACCTCCGGTAAATGCAATAGGTCCCATATACGTATGCCCCGTAGCGTACCTCCTTATACGGATAAATTCAACCACCCCCAGGGGTCTATATCCCGTAACTGGCCGTAGTGCTTAGAGGACTATGTCTCCGGGGCAGGTGGCAGCAAGTGGGTACGCAGGGTGGCCATGAGATCATCCAAGTTGAGGGGTTTCCCCAGGTGGCTGTTCATGCCGGCCTTCCTACACCGCAGGATGTCTTCCCGGAACACATTGGCGGTCATGGCAATGATGGGGATGGTCTTGGCGCGAGGGTGATCCAAAGAGCGGATGTGCTGGGTGGCTTCGTAGCCGTCCATTTCAGGCATGTGAATATCCATGAGAATCACCGCATACCCCTCTGGATCCGCCATAAACCGCTCCAAGGCAATGCGCCCGTTCTCCGCCTCATCTATGGCAAGCCCTGTGGGTTCCAGTACGGACAAGACGATTTCCCGATTCAACTCGATATCTTCCACCAAAAGCATCCGGTAGCCCTGAAAACACGGGACTGCATCTGGGGCTCGCGCGGGATCCGGGACCGCGTCCCCAGGAGACGGGCTCGAAAGGGAAGCCGCCACGCCGGCCTGGACGGTGAAAATGAAGGACGCCCCTGCTCCGAGTTCCGACTCAAGGCGGATATGGCCATGCAACATCTCCACGATGCGCTTACTGATCGCAAGGCCCAGCCCCGTACCGCCGTACCGGCGGGAAATGCTACTGTCCACCTGTTCAAAGGCATTGAAGACCCGGCTTTGTTGTTCCGGGGAAATCCCTATCCCCGTATCCGTAACGGCTATCTCCAGGATACACCCCGCGTCGGTTTGTGCGCCTTTGCGGACATCAATGGCGATAAGCCCTTCGTCGGGGGTAAACTTGATGGCATTATTCAGGAGGTTGGTAATGACCTGGGCAAGCCGCTGTTCGTCCATTACCAGCCGGAGCGGGACAGCATCATCCACCTGCACGGCCAAGCGCTGTTTCTTCTCATCCAGCCGGAAAGCCAGCACGTCAATCACCCGGCCCAACATGGTGCGAAAGTCGAACTCCGTGAAGGAAAGCTCGAACTTGTCCGCCTCGATTTTAGACATATCCAGAATATCGTTGATAAGGCCCAGCAAATGCACCGAAGCCCCTTCAATTTTGGTAAGGCAGTAATTTTTGCGCTCCAGATCTTTTGCGGCCTTGGCCAGGGCGGTCATGCCGATGATGGCATTCAGGGGGGTCCGTATCTCATGGGACACGGTGGCAAGGAAATTCGATTTCGCCCGGTTCGCCTGTTCCGCGTTCTGCTTCGCCCGTAACACCTCGGTAAGATCGTGAAACAGGGCAAAAGAACCCTCCAAAACCCCTTGTTCATCAAACATAGGGGTAAAATGAATCTTGTAATGCAGGAGAATCCCGTCTCCCATGTCGATCTTCTGTTCAATCACCGTGGAACAGCGCTGGATAATCCCCTTTTGAAAGGCAGCAGTGATTTTTTCGAGGCTCTGGGGGCTAAGGAAGCGCTCAAAGACCTCTCGATAATGCCGTCCACTGATAAAAGCCACGTTTTTGAGGCCTGTACGCTTTAAGAATATATCCGCGCAATAGACAAAACGGCCGTCTTTATCGAAAAGCAGGATAATATCCGGGCTGTTTTCCAGGACCAGGTTCATGTAATTGTCCTGCCGGGCCCGTTCCGTACTTAAGACGGCGTTTACCTTGGCTTTCGCGGCGATGATGCTCCGGTTTCGTTCAATGATCCGCTCCAGGGACTCGATCTGGCGGCTCAACTTTTTGACCTCTTTCCGCAGGGCTTTAAGTTCCGCCTCGTTCCCCTCCACCTGCGGGTCAGGCATAGCGGTCTCCTTCCCTATGGGGCGCCGCGGATTGCCGGTCAGAACACACAGGCTATCAGGGTACAGTTGTGGAAACGGTTGACCAAACGGCCGTGGTCGTCATATACCGGGCAGATTTCACCTTTGGAATAGCACAGATGATAGGCCCTATCCCCCAGGGAAGAACGGACCAGTTCCAACTCCGCCATAGAATCCGTCCCCAGGACCAGGTACCGAGTGAGGCAGGAAAAGAGGAGGATGCAGGAGGGCTTAGGCGCTCGCAACAGTTCCTTGAGGGTTTGTGCGGTGGTGGCTACCACGTCCTCATAATCGATGTTGCCCACCATGATGGCTGCGCCTACGGGCATCTGGCCTCCGCAGACTGCGTAGCCTTCGGGGGTGAAGGTATAAATCGAGCGGAGCATGGGCTTCGTGCCGTCGTGGTAATCAATCAGAAAGGGGAAGGACACCGTTACCACCCAGGCATCCATAAGTCCAAGGTGTTCCAGGTAGGTCTGCACGGGCAGGTGGTTAATTTCCATGAGGATATTGTCCTGGGCCTTGGTAATAATCGCTCGCTGGCTCTTGATTTTTTCCCCGGGGATGGTGGCCCCAAAGAAGGCGGGCCGTATGGGGCCGTGGATCAAGATGAAGGAGAGGATATCGTTCCGGCTTTGGCCGTTGAAAATCGTGGCGCTTTTGCTAAAGTCCAGCTGCTGGTGGCTTGCCAGGGTACCGAAGAGGGGGATCCCCCCGGTTATAGCGGAGATCCGCTCCACCAGGATTTCTCCGCCCATCTGGGTGATCACCGGTCCGCAGAGGAGCATCAGCGCGGGGTCTGAGGGAAGGAGGCTTCGGGCCTTTTGGTAGGCTTCAGTCAAGGCGGCTTCAGGCTGTTCGGTCAAGGAACTGGTAACTCCTGCACAAAAACGCACTTCATCGCTGGTAAAGACCGTGAGGCAGAGCATCATCTCTCCGGCCTCCCCGGCGGTAGCGGCGGCCAAGGTACTGCATCCGATAAGGTCGAAGGGCAGGGCATCGCTTAAGGCCTTAACCGTACCATTATCGATAAACTCGTCATAACAACTGAGCAAGCCTACCGTATGGGAACGCAAGGGCTCCCGGGCAAGCTGTTCAAGGATTTCCGACACCCCCAGGGCCAGGTCATCAAGTTCAAGGGTATATGCACTTATAGTTTTTATCATTTTTTACACACTCACGGCCTTTTTCCGCGTCTTTTCTCTAAATCATAAGACGGTTTATACGGAAATGTCTAGAAGCCGCGTTGCGACATCGAAAAGGAGGGCGTCTGGAGAAGGATAAACAAGGATCCCCGGGTAGGAGGCGTCCCCGGAGAGCCTTGTTACCTTACGCGGCCTTATTGAACTTATCACCCATGTCTCGGAGCTTTCCGCCGTCGGCACATACAACATACGCTTGCAGGAAGATAGTATCACCATATCCGTTGGTGGGATCGGAGTACCTTTGTAGGAGACTATGCCGTTACCCGATGTTCGCGCACCAATCCGGGTCCCTTAGTATGCCCGGGGATCCCCAAAGCAGCAGGCTACACAAGCCCTTGGGTCCTGCTACGGGCACAAGCTCCTCACTTCGGCGCGGTGCGCCTCGTACTGATGATGCCCCTGGCGGCTTGAGGAAAGGATGCCCCAGCGATATAGTAAGCTATGTACTTCCTCCTTGCCTTGAGCCTTACCAGTCTCGTCTTTACGGGATGTACCAAGGATATCGCTTCTGCGCCCCGGCAAGACCTTACCCAAGCCGCCGAGGTCTTGCCCCAGGCCGAAGAGTTCGCGGAAGAAGAGAAGTACCGGGAACAGGCCGCGCGCCTCGCCGCCTCCTGGGATGATAGACTCTTGGCCGCCCAGGTCCTTATGAGCGGTATTGATGGAAAGACCCCCCGGTTAAGCGAGGCCATGAATAGGCTCCTCCTGGCTAGTCCGCCGGGGGGAATCATGCTCTTTAAGTACAACCTGGATACGGATGCGGATACCATCCGCTCCTTCTTGGAGACCTGTGCCTCCTATACCGCAGCGAACCCGGGGCAAGGAGCGTTCCGGGCGCTTCCCTTTATCGCGGTGGATCATGAAGGCGGCGCGGTGCACCGGTTTCCTCCTGAGGTCGTTCGGGGACTGCCTGAAGCGGCCTGGTTTTGGGAAACCGCCCAAACCCGGGGCAAGGAGTATGCCCTTGA
>JAITJK010000248.1 GCA_031278935.1 Spirochaetaceae bacterium
AATCCGCACGTCCACACCGCTTTTGGCCGCCAAAGTCAGGGCGGAAAGGAGATTATCATCCACCACGAGGTACGGCGTATTGATATAGAGATAGGTTTTCGCGTTGTTGATGAGGTGCAGGTAAACGTGCTCCCCTACGTTTTCATCGTCCCAGGGGCTGTCCGCGTAGGGCTGGACAAAGCCCTGGGAGGGAACTGCTGCACCCGCCCCGCCCCAGGGGTACAAGGCCCGATAGTCCTCCCGCAGCTCCTGTTCCAAGTTCCACATGTGCAGAAACATCAGCGTAAAGGCCCAGGCCGCATCTCCGCAAACCATGACAGCCGCGTCCTTCCAATGACCGAAACGGTCGATGGCATTGATATATTCGTCCGCCAAGTTGATGCCTCCGGTGAAGGCCACCTTTCCGTCAACAACCAGAATCTTGCGGTGATCCCGGTTATTCTGCAAGGAAGAGAGAATCGGCTTGAAGGGGTTGAATATCATACATTTGATCTTACGACGCTCCAACAGTTCCTTAAAATGCGGCGTGAGAGACATGAAACAGCCCAAGTCGTCATATATGAGCCGCACATCCAGCCCGGCCTGGGCTTTTTCTTCCAAGATGGCGATAATGGGGTTCAACATGGCCCCTTGCCGGAGGATGAAAAATTCGATGAAAATATAGCGCTCCGCCCGTTTCAGGGTCTGTAAGACCGCCTTAAAAAACCCTTCCCCTGAATCAAAATACTCCGTGTGGGTATGGGTGTAAACCGGATAGGCCGCATGGTTTTGCAGATACCGCGCCAAGGCGAGATAGTCCTTATGCCCCGCGCAAAGCTCATCCAGGGCCGTCCCCGGCAGGGCCAAGAGGGGGCGGCAATACTCGTCGGCAGTTTTAGTGAGCCGCCTGAGTTTGCGGGAATGAGACTGGGAATGAAATACAATGTACAAGAAGCCGCCGAAGATGGGGAAGAGGAGGATCAAGAAAATCCAAGTCAGCTTATAAGCGGGTTTTTCTTTTTTATTGAGGATATACAGGCACACAATGATGCTTAAGCCGTTCCAGGTGATACTCGCATAGCGAAAAACCAGATTCCCCCCAGCGAGGAAGCCTAGGATAAAGCTCATCTGGATGATGAGCATGGTTATGACATACACCCGGCGCCTAAATAGGACCCGGACCCATTCTTTTTTCACGGAAGCCTTACACCGGCCAGATTCCGGCCCCCTGCCTGAGGAGCGTAACCGCTTCGCCGCTTAGATCCAAGATAGTAGAAAAGGTCCGCCGCTGTTCTTCTCCGCTGTCCAAGATGAGGTCCAATCCCGCTATACCCTCCAATTCCCAGGCCTCCTGAAAGAGCTCGGTTTCGGGGATAGGGGGAAGCGCAAGGGGAGGGTCCTCCACCACAGATAGCTCTGTATTGAAGCCGGGGATCATGCTGCGCTTGGCGGTGATGGAATACAAGGGTAGTCCCAAGGCGCGAGTGATCCCCAATGCCACCGGGTGCTGGGGAATCCGCACCCCCAGTTCCTTCCGCCGCAAACCCAGGGCCTTCTCTGTACCCCGCAGGGTTTTCAGGATAAAGACGTAGGGCCCCGGAGTAAGGCGGTTGATGAGCCTGAACCGGGTGGTATCCATCTGGCACCATTCTCCGAATTGGGCGATGGAGGAACATAATAAGGTAAAATGGCGCTCTTCCCGCTCCCCGGAGAGGGACCGCAGGCGTTTGATACCTTCAGAAGACCGAAAGGAACAGCTTATGCTCCAACTGGTATCGGTAGGCAAAGCCACAAGTCCGCCCTCCATGAGCATTTGGGCTCCTCTATCGAGCAGGCGATCATCCATATTGCCCGGAACAATGGTCTCAATCATAGAACACCGCCAGTTTGTACCAACTATACTGAAAATCCATGGGGACACTATACCACGGGGGGAATTTCTTTGCTAGATTTTCTCATCCCCCTTTGCCCCGGGGCGGTATACAAAATAGTATAGGGGCCTGTATACAAGACCATACAGTCGGTATATCCCCCTCAAGGGGCGCGCGATCCTGCTGCGGGTATATCCTTGCAATACCACGCGTTATACCTATGGGGCGTATTTTTTTGCACAATCGCCCTTCATGGCATAGATTTTGCTTCTAGTATTGATAGAACAATAGCATCGGAGGATAGTATGTGCACCCCACGGGGCAAGAAGACGACCAGTTCAGGAGACGATGGTTTACAGGCCTATTTTACGCAGGTTAAGCGAATTCCCTTACTCACCTTTGAGGAAGAATTGGCCCTGTCCAAAAGGATACAACAAGGGGACAAGGCGGCCCGGAAAAAATTGATAGAAGCGAATTTACGGCTTGTGGTTAAAGTGGTCCGCTCCTTTCTTACCTTGGATGTGCCCCTCATGGACCTGATTCAGGAAGGCAATCTGGGACTCATCCACGCCGTGGAGAAATACAGCCACGAAAAGCGGGTCCGCTTTTCCACCTATGCCAACTGGTGGATCCGCCAGTATATCAGCCGCTTTCTCTCGGATAAGCGGCGGCTCATCCGGCTACCCTACCGTAAAGAAGCGACCGACCGGAAGATCCGCAATACGTAGCACCTGTGAAGC
>JAITJK010000262.1 GCA_031278935.1 Spirochaetaceae bacterium
CTTAAAGTTGAGCGCAGCCGCTTCAGCGTTGAACGGCTCGCCGTCCGTAAACGTTACGTCCTTTCGCAGATGGAAGGTGTAAACCAGTCCGTCCGGCGAAATGTCCCAGCTTTCGGCTAGCGCCGGCCCTATCGTGCCGTCATCGTTCAGCTTGACCAGCGCTTCGTACAGCATCACCTGCGCGAACATAGCGTTTGGCGAATACAGGTGCGGGTTGAGGGGCCCCACGTTGCCTGGATAGGAATAAACGATTGTATCCGCGGCCTTTTTCGCTGGTTTGCTGCAAGAAAACGCCGTTACCGCGCACAGAACAGCGGCTAGAACGACCGCTCCCGGTTTTAGAATGTGATGTTTCATAAGAAACCTCCAAAAACCCTGCTACAGGGTAAATTTACGGCCCATAATTTTAACAAGCCTACCTTTCATAGGTTTTTGAAAGTTCTCTTTCAGGCGCGGACTTCATACCCGCGTTGTTTCCACACCTTACCGTTTTGAACAAAAAATGTCAACGCCCCTCCTTAGCAGGAACGGCGCAGCCGGTTGTCTGTTTGGCTCTCCTGAAGGGTTGTACCACGATGGAACGGCCAGATGTACGATAGAACATAGCATTTCTGAAGAAATCCTGAGAAAACTACGCGCCCAAACGACCCTGCCCAAAGGCGCAGGGCCCCTTAACACGTCAGCTGAGGAAAGGCTATACTGACCTCCGTGGCCATATTGTATGTTATTGGTACGCCCATAGGAAACTTGGGGGATATGAGTTACCGGGCGGTGGAGACCCTCAAGACCTTAGACCTGCTCGCTTGTGAGGATACCCGAAGGACCCTCAAGTTGTTGAATCATTTTGGTATCCGACTCTCATTGCTTTCCTGCCGGGCCCAGAACGAAGCCGGGGCTGCGGAGAGGGTCGCCGCTGCCTTGAACGAGGGGAAAACCGTGGGATATGCCAGCGATGCAGGCACTCCGGCCCTAAGCGATCCCGGCGCGGTCCTGGTCCGGCGGGTGGTACAGGCTGGCCATGAGGTCATCCCCCTGCCAGGGGCTTCAGCGTTTGCCACGCTAGTAAGCGTTTGCGGGGGGAGGGATAAGAGCGTTTGTTTCGAGGGTTTTCTTTCTCCCAAGGCAGGCCGCCGCCGATCCCGACTCAGGGAACTTTTAGCGCAGGATACGGCCTTTGTTCTCTATGAATCCCCCTTTAGAATTCTTAAGCTTTTAGAAGATCTAACCGAATTTGATAAAGATCGGTATGTTTGTGTGGGAAGAGAGATGACAAAACTGCATGAAGCATACCTACGCGGCTCGGCTGAGGAGGTTCGGTCTCAAATAATAGAAAAAAATGAACTTCGCGGCGAGTTTTCGGTCTTTGTATCTGGAAACAGGACCCATTAAGGTATAAACTATTGATGGGCGCAAGTCGATATTGTAAAGAGGTAGGGTAAGCGTATGATGATTGATAGGATAGGCTCGATAAACCCCGTTGCATCTAGCAGATATGACCGGAATAATCAGACGAATCGAATCGCACAAACCGATTCCATCAGCCTTTCACCGGAAGCGGTGGAACGCAGTGAGTTGTACCGGGCCCATGAACTGGTAGCGGCGGCATCTGATGTGCGGGCGGATCGTATCGCGGAGCTTAAACAAAAGATAGCCGATCCGTCATATATAACTGACACCATTGTCCAGGCTACGGCGGATAACATAATAGAGGCTTTGGGTTTGTAGCGGCTGGTTTTGTCCCTGAGTCGACCCTTTTATGAAGGTGCCGTTCAGGTATGGGCGTGAGAGGTGGAATGGCAACTTCCACCTTTTTTATTGGTTGCCGATTATCTTGTTTCATACATCATGATACCTCTGCATAAACTAGAAAAAATCCCTCCTTCTCTAAGACTACGGAAAATAGCAAAGATTCTAGGGGAAGCGGAATACCGACTGAGTTTAGGTCTGGAGCTTTCCGCTGAAGATTCCGGGTATCTCTCGGCTATCCTGGGGCTCCTTAGCGGCTATTCCGGTTTTACCCCGGAGATTACCCAGGCCCTCACCGCTGCGTGGCGGACTTTCACCGTCGACTCGCCCCTTTCGCAGCACGAAGCGATCCGTGTGCTCAATGGAAGCCGGCATCTGTTGCTTGCCCAAACCGGCAAGGCTCCTGCGGACTGGGACTTTATCGATCATACCGGCGCGCTTGACCCGGCAAAACGGCGCTGTTTTCCCGGTATGCGCGTCTACCTGGAAGATATTCGTTCTCCCTTCAACGTCGGGTCCATATTCCGGAGTGCCGAATCTTTTGGAGTGGAAAAGATCCTCCTCTCCCCGTGGTGTGCAGATCCCCAGCATCCCCGGGCGACGCGGACCGCTATGGGCTGTGTCTCGGTGGTGGCTTGGGAGCGCCTCGCCTCGGGACAAGCACTCTCCCAAGTTTTGTCAGGCCCCTGTTTTGCTCTGGAAACCGGCGGAACCGCCCTGGAAGATTTTCCCTTCCCCCTTGAGGGTACCTTGATCCTGGGCTCAGAAGAACTCGGCGTAAGCCCCCAGGCCCTGGCTGCGGCGGATGCCTCCCTGGGCCGTGTCTCCATTCCCACCTATGGCGCCAAGGGATCGCTCAACGCCTCCGTAGCCCTAGGCATCGCCCTCCACTCCTGGCACCTACGGCGAGGATCCCTCATTTCGCCATCTGGTAGGGCGGGCATTGAATACCTTTCGACCCTTAAGCTACAATACCGTGAGTTCGATAGGAAGAGGGTCTGACCCCCTCATCGCCCTGGTTCCAAGTGGCAGAGACCTGAGATGGGGCATTAAACCCCTCAGGGGGGGCGGAGGATTGTATGAAAGTATTAGTTGTTGGTTCTGGTGGGCGGGAACATGCCTTGGCGTGGAAAGTGGCTCAGTCAGAGCGGGTCCAGCGGGTATATGTGGCCCCGGGAAACGGGGGAACCGCCGGAGAGGCAAAATGCGAAAACGTAAGACTTTCCGGCTCGGTTCTTTCCGCCGAAAGCCAGGAGGCTCTTTGCGCTTTTGCCGGGAAAGTGGGCATTGATCTTACGGTAGTAGGCCCCGAGGCGCCCTTGACCCAGGGCATGGTTGACCGGTTCCGCGCCAAGGGCTTGGCCATTGTGGGACCAGATGCTCAGGCCGCCCGCTTAGAGGGCAGCAAGGTCTGGGCAAAGGCTTTTATGGAAACCTACGGAGTCCGTACCGCCCGGAGTAGGAGCTTCGCGGAGTATGCTCAGGCGCAGGACTATGCGGTGGAGCATTTTAAGCGGACGAAGCAAGCCCTGGTCATCAAGGCGGACGGCCTCGCCGGGGGCAAAGGGGTATGTATCGCCGAGCAGTATGCCGAGGCAGAGGCGAGCCTTCGCGCCTTTATGCAGGAGGGCAGCCTGGGAACTGCCGGGAAGACCGTGGTATTGGAGGAATTTCTTGTAGGCCAGGAGGTATCGGTCTTGGCAGCGGTAAGCGTGGCTCCGGGCCGCCGAGGAAGCATCCTGCCCTTTATGGCCGCCCGGGATCATAAGCGCCGGTTTGCAGGTGGCCTGGGGCCAAACACTGGAGGCATGGGGGCCGTTGCGCCGGCCCCAGGATTTTCCCCAGCAGCTGCCCAGGACTTTCACCGTGCTATCTTGGAGCCCACTCTCAGGGGCATGGAACAGGAGGGCCTGGATTATCGGGGCTTCATCTTCTTTGGGCTCATGGTGCAGGATACGAGCTGTTTTCTCCTGGAATACAATGTACGCCTGGGAGACCCGGAAACCCAGGCTTTGGTTCCCTTGATGGATTTCGATCTGACCGAACTCGGCGAGGCCATTCTCGCGGGAAACCTCCAAGATTGTTCCCTCCGCTGGAAAGCGGGAGTGGTCTGCGCCCCGGTGGCGGTAGTTGAGGGATACCCCGGCCCGTACCAAACCGGGCATCCCATCACGGTGAGGCAGGACCTCCTCTCCTCAACTGGGGCGCTGCTCTTCATGGCCGGCGCGGAACAAGAGCGTCGGGAAAACCAGACCAGGCTGTGCACGGCAGGTGGCAGGGTTTTAAGCGTATCCGCTTGGGGGAAGGATATGGAAGCGGCCCGGGACCGGGCATACCGAAGCATGAAGGCCATCAGTTTTGAGGGAATGGCCTTTAGAGAGGACATAGGCTGTGGGTCCGGCCATCCATGACCATGCAACTCTGGTATGGACTGTTCCGAGGGACCTTTGCGGTGGTCTTTATCGGCGTCCAGATTGCCCTGATGATCGGGCTTTTCGTAATATGGCGGAAAGATCGGATCGGCAGGGCGGGATTGGTCCCCCATGGCCTGGCTGAGGAGGAACTTCCCCGGGTTTCGGTGATTATTCCGGTGCATAACGAACAGGAGGAGTTGCCGTATCTGCTTCAGAGTCTGGCGGTACAGGAGTATCCCCAGGCGGAGTTTATCTTTATTGATGATCGATCCTCCGATGCAAGTCCAGAACTGCTGGGAGACTTTGCGGGGATCTTTCCCGATGGCAGGGTGCGAGTTATCACTCTAAGGGAGAACCCTGGGCCTAACTGTAAGCAGTACGCCTTAGGAAAGGGCATTGCTGTGGCTTCAGGGGATTTTTTTCTTTTCACCGATGCGGACTGCCAGGTGCCGCCTACCTGGATCCGTTCCATGACGGCCCGTATGAGGGACCCCCAGGTGGGGCTTACCATAGGGCCGGTGTTTAAGGCGTTCCCGAGACGGGGGTTTTTGTACCACTATCAGTGCTTCGATCACGCGGTGAGGTATATGTATCTGGCGGGCTCCACGGGCCTCGGCGCAGCGGGCGGGGGCTTCGGCAATAACCTGATTCTGAGGGAGGAAGCGTTGCGATTTATTGGGGGATATACGGCAGTGCCGGTTTCTCTCACCGAGGATGCGGCCCTCATTGCCCGACTCCGAGAGGGCTCTCCCTATCAGATTCGTGCCGCCCTAGGCCGGGATGTGTTTGTAATGACCGGAACGGAACATACCTGGAGGGATTTTACGAACCAGGCCTTGCGATGGAACAACGGGGGCTTATTCAGCACGGATCCGGCTACGGGGTATCATTTCCGGTTCCTGATGATTACTATCTCCCTGGGGATTCTGGGCTTGTTCCTGCTGCCGGTGCTGCCTTCCTTGTGGCCTTTGAGTGGGGCGGTATTGTTTTCGATGCTTATGAACACCCTGGCTACCCTGGGACTTTTTGGCTCTGCCCTGCCGCCCAGGGACTTGCTCTACCTCATACACCTGGTCTTTACGCCCTTGTATTTTACGATTCTCACCATCCTCGGCTTTTGCCGGTTCAAGGTTATCTGGAAACCCCGCAGGGGGCGGAGCGGGACTGAAGGGCCATAACCTGAAGCGAGGCGCGTCCCGTTTTCTAACCACCACGGCCAGCCTGGGACTACGTCTCCACGGCACCGGTGAGGGTCGACTTGCCTTAGCGAGAAACTTCGCGTAAGATATCCTAAAGGTTGGGCTATGGATAAGCAGCATGGGAATCCAGGGTATACGCAAAGACTCGAAAAGATAGAGACGGTTTTGCAGACATGGCTGCCGGAGCCCTCCGATCCTGCCGGTCTAACGCCGCAGTGGATAGTCGAGGCCTTTGGGCCCACCACGGAAAGGCTTGAGCC
>JAITJK010000265.1 GCA_031278935.1 Spirochaetaceae bacterium
AGATCGGCGCTAAGGGAATCCTGTTTCTAAACAATATGAATGAGGTCATCCATAAATTCAAGTTGACTTTGCAGATCCTATCAGATATCAATATGGCTGAACTGGACAATGGCTAACCAGGAAGACCGGGAGGCCAGGCTCTATCCCTTTCATCTGGCCTTTAACAAGGACAATTTGGCCTGGTTTCCTTTTATGATGGACGGAGCAGCGGTAAGCCCTGCGGGAAAGGCCATAGGGTGCGGGATTTCTTCCCGGGCTGCGGGCTCCATGAGCCTCCGGGACCCCCAGGGGCGCGCTAACCGGCGGCGTTTGTATGCGGCCCTGGGACGAGAGGAGGCGCGCTTTTTTACCTGTATGCAGGTACATTCTCGGAAGGCGCTGGTCCTGGGGCCGGAGAGCCCTGCCGAAGGGCCCGAAGCAGACGGGATGATAAGCCAAGACCGCGAGGCCTGCCTGCTCATAACCGTAGCGGATTGCCTTCCGGTGTATCTATACGATACCCAAAGCGGCGCCTTTGCCCTGGTCCATTCCGGATGGAAGGGAACCGGCATCGCCCTTACGGCCCTGAAGCTCATGAACGAGGGCTGGTCTACCCGGCCTAAAGCGGTGGCTGCGGTACTGGGCCCTTGCATCGGCCCTTGTTGTTACGCCGTGGAACCTACACGCTCCCGGAACTTTGAGGCGGAGTTTGGCGGCGAGACCGGGGCTTTCCCCCTGGGGTCCGTAGTCAAGGAGAACGCCTTGGATCTTCAGGCCGCCAACGCCCGGCTCTTGGTGAACGCCGGGGTGCGGCATATTGCGGTGTGCAAAGACTGTACCTGTACGGATGAACGGCTGGGCTCTTTCCGGCGGGAAGGCGTGGCCTACACCGCTATGGCGGCCTGGGCCGGCTATTTTTAGCCCTCTCCCGTGGCGCTATGAATAAGGTATACGTCTTGCGTTGACGCGACTCGGGTCATGCGCGGACTTTTTTCTTTCCCGTCGAACTCAGAGTGAATAGGTAAGGAACATTATGCGAATTTATAGAGAATACTGGAAAGGTCGCGTTGCTGCGGCCCTCAATACCCTCTTGGGGGAGTTTGCTGCGGAGCCTATCCGACCGTCCCAGGTGATTGCCGAAGCCCCGCCCCAGCCGGAACTGGGGGACTTGGGCTTTCCCCTCTTCACCTTTGCCAAGCGCTTCAGAAAAAGCCCGGCGTCCCTGGCCCAGGCCGTGGTGAGCGCCCTGGACGAGGCGAGGGATGAGACGGGGGACCGGTATGCGGCTCTGGGCCCCTACGTGAATGTGCATTTGCACCGGGGCCGGGTGGCGCAGGACCTTTTTACCGTCCTTTTGGAGGAGAGTACGCCCTATGGGAAGCCTGAAACCCTTAGAGGTTCCCGGATTATGGTAGAATTTTCCAGCCCTAATACCAATAAGCCTTTGCATTTAGGGCATCTGCGGAACGACATCCTGGGGGAAAGCATCTCCCGGATCCTCACCGCCTGCGGTGCGCAGGTGCGGAAGGTGTGTATCATCAATGACCGGGGGATTCATATCTGCAAGTCCATGCTGGCCTATAAAGAAGCGGGCCAGGGGAAAACCCCCCAAAGCGAAGGGGTAAAAAGCGATCACTTTGTGGGGGACTGGTACGTGCGGTTCCATAGGATGAGCCTGGAAGACCCCCAGGCCGAAGGCCGGGCCCAGGACCTGTTGCGCCAATGGGAAGCCGGGGACGAGCCTACGGTGGAACTGTGGACTAGGATGAACCGCTGGGCCGTGGAGGGCATCAAGGAGACTTACCTACGGACCGGCGTTTCCTTTGACCAGTATTACTTTGAGAGCGAGACCTATCTCAAGGGAAAAGCCCAGGTATTGAAGGGCCTAGAACAGGGCTTGTTCTACCGGGACGAGGAAGGCGCGGTCTGGGTGGATTTAAGCGCCCAGCAGCTGGACAAAAAAGTGTTGCTTAGGAAAGACGGAACCTCCCTGTATATAACCCAAGACATCGGTACCGCGATTTCCCGGCATGAGGACTGGCCCTTTGATCGCCTGGTGTATGTGGTCGGCTCGGAGCAGCAGTACCATTTCAAGGTGCTTTTTACGATCCTAGGCCAGTTCGGCTTTGAATGGGCAAAAAATCTCTATCATCTCTCCTACGGCATGGTACACCTCCCGGAGGGGAAGATGAAGAGTCGGGAAGGTACGGTGGTGGATGCGGACGACCTCTTAGACCGGCTCAAAGACCTGGCCCTGCAAGAAATCCGGGATAAAGGGCGGGAAGATGTTTTGGGAGACGACCGTGAGGCTACGGCGGAACAGATCGCCTTAGGGGCGCTGCACTATTACCTGCTCCAAGGCTCTCCGGTAAAGGATATGCTCTTTAATCCCCAGGAATCCCTGTCCTTTACCGGCAACACAGGCCCCTATTTGCAGTATATGGGGGCGCGGATTTCCTCGCTGCTGCACAAGGAGTGTGAGGCCAGGACCGAAGGACCGGGTACCGTGAAGCCGGAACTCTTGACTTGCGATGCGGAATGGGAACTTATAAAGACCCTGGCGGCCTACGCTGAAGCCCTAGCCGAGGCGGCGGCGCGCATGGACCCCTCCCTCTTAGCGGCGTATCTCTACGAGCTTTCCAAGGCTTTCAGCCGGTTCTATCACGACTGCCCGATTCTCAATGCTCCGCCGGACCTGGCGGCCACCCGCCTCGCCCTTGCCCGAGGGGTGCTTCGGGTGCTTCGGGAGGCTCTTTATCTTATCGGGATTCCTTTTTTGGAAATGATGTAGAGGCTGCGGTTACACCTAGGTGTTTTTTTGCGGCGCCAGGGCCTCGTAGGCCAGTTTGGCGGCTTCCTGCTCGGCGCTTTTCTTGTTGCGTCCGGCCCCGGGGCCAAAAACCTGGCCGTGGACCAGGACTTCCATCCAAAAAAGCCGATCGTGTTCAGGGCCCGACCGTTTTACCAGGCGGTAAACCGGATAGGCTTTATGCAAACGCTGGGTAAATTCTTGTAACAGGGATTTATAGTCCTGATAATGGCGCTTATCCAAGACCCGATGGATCTCCGGAAGCATGAGGCGGCTTACAAAGGTATGCACCGCCTTGTAGCCCGAATCCAGGTACACCGCGCCGATCAGGGCTTCCAAGGCGTCCGCCAGGATGGCCTTTTTGGTCCTGCCGCCGGAAAGGTCTTCTCCTCGACCCAATAACAGGAAGGTATCTATCTGCAATTCCCGGGCAACTCCGGAGAGGATATCTTCAGAAACCACCACCGACTTAATTTTAGCCAACTCCCCCTCATTCCTATCGGTTAAGGTTTCGTAGAGCAGTCCAGCGGTTACCGCCCCTAGGATAGCGTCCCCTAGAAACTCAAGGCGTTCATTATTATATTGCTGCCCCACTTCTTGAGAAACCGACCGATGGGTTAAGGCAAGGTTCAACAACACGGGGCGTTTAAATTTAACCTTAAGCGCTTTTTGGAAGGCGCTTAAGGTTTTTTTCCTTTCCCCGTTGAGCTCGGGAAGTTCTTCTTGGAGGCTTTTCGCCGCTCTCTGTG
>JAITJK010000038.1 GCA_031278935.1 Spirochaetaceae bacterium
GTCCGCCGGGCTTTTCTTAAAACCGAGTTGTACCCCTTCGGCCAGAGTGAACCGGTGGGAGGTCGAGGTTTTAATCGTAACGATGTCGGCGGGGGTTTTGATTTCAATGGTGTAGTTCCTGCCTTCCAGGATCAGCCGTTGAATCCACGACGGCGACCCCTCTTGGGGGATGATGTCAAAATCATAGGGACACTCATCTTCCAGCCGCGAGACGAGACTCTGTTCGGTAGTGGACTGAATCGCCACTTGGTCAATCCCGTTACCCAGCAACAGAAAGGTTTCACTGTGCCGTTTCGCGGTTACCCCCGAGATGGTAATAGGCCCTGCCCTTCTTGCTTCTTTTCCCATAGCTTCTCTCCTTGTCTTCGTGTATGTTCCGCAACGCCTAAAGGGGACCTTCCTTTCTCATCACCCTCTTAGCGCCTGCCGGCTTTCATGATCTTATACAAAAACATATCCATTAAAAGACGTTCAAACCCTAAACCACTGGAACGGACGAGCATATCGTACTCCCCTATCAAGGCAATGCACCGGTCCGCCCCGAAGAAATCGTAGCGTTTACCCGCCCGCTCATAATCCTTGCGGACCTTGGCGGCGCCGAGGCCGATTTTCCTCATATCCCCTTCGCTGGTTTTCCCTGCGGCCACGAGGCTAAGGTAATCCCGCAGCTTCCTGAAACACCAGGCAAGCCCCGCAAACAGAGCCACAGGCGATTCCTGGGCCCCTAAGAGGGTGTGCAGCGATTCAAGGCTCTTGGCAAAATCCCCTGAGCTGATCCGGGAAAACAAGGTAAAGGCCGATTCTTCCCGGGTGTGGGAAAGCCAGGTTTCCACCGCCTCAGCGGAGATCCCCTCTTTGCCCAGAAACAGCATGAGCCGCGAACATTCCCGGCCCAGGGCGTCGGTGTTGTTCTCTACCAAGGCCAAGATCGCTTCCACCGCCTCTTCACTAATCTTAAAGCCTTTTCGCCGAAAAAACGAGGCCACCCACTCCTGTTTACGGCTTTCAAAGAGTTCCCAGAAAATCCGTTTGTTTCCCCCAGGCACCGCCTGTTCCAGGGCCTTGGGAAGGTTCGTAGTTTCCGCCATAAGGATGAGGGTCGTATGAGCCAGTGGCGCGGCCATATACGCGGCAAGGCTTTCGAGGTCCTCCTTTTTTTTCACCGCCTCGGCGTTCTTAATAAAAATAAGCCGTTCCGCCGCGAAGAGAGAACCGGTCCGTAAGACCGCCACCAGGTCCGGCACTGGCGTTTCTCCCGCGTAAAAGGAGGTCTCTTCCGGGACGGCCCCACAAGCGCGCTGTAAGCCCTGGCGGATATCCTGAATCGCTTCCTGCTTCTCGCCAATTTCCGGCCCAAGAAAAAGAAAACACCCGCTCACCGTTCCGTCCTTATCTGGTATTTGCGTAATTTCGCGTGGAGATTGCTGGGGTATATGCCGATGGCCTCGGCGGTCCGGGAAATGACCCCGCCGTGCTGGGAAAGCTGGTATTCCAAATACCCCTTTTCAAAGGACTCTTTGGCTTCGTTGTACTTGAGATGCATGATGGCGGATACGTCGGGAACCGGAGGAACGGGCGGGGCAAGGGCAGAATCTTGTGCGCGATTCCCTGCGGGACTTTGTTGCAACAAGGCAAGGATCGTCTTTTCCCCAATCACCCCACCAGTATGAAGCACCAAAATCCGTTCCGCCAGGTTCTGTAGTTCTCGAACATTTCCCGGCCATGTATAGGCCTGTAGTAATTGCAAGGCCCCACGGTCCAGCTCGAAGGGTTCCGCCATGTAGGATTCCCGGCCCAGATCCCGCAAAAAGTGAAACAAGAGCTCTGGTATGTCGGCGGTCCGCTCCCGCAGGGGGGGAACGTAAATCGGCAGCACATTGAGCCGAAAAAACAGGTCTTGCCGGAACCGGGCGGCGGCACATTCTTGTTCCAGGTCTTTATTGGTAGCCGCCACGATACGGACGTCCACCGCTAGGGTCTTTTCGCCACCCAAACGCTCGATCTGCTGTTCTTGAATCACCCGCAGGACCTTGGCCTGGGCGCCCAGGGACATATCCCCGATCTCATCTAAGAACAAGGTCCCGCCGCTAGCCAGTTCAAAACGGCCCTTGCGGCGGGAAACCGCGTCGGTGAAGGCCCCTTTTTCATGGCCAAAGAGTTCGGTTTCGATGAGGGTATCGGGAATAGCCGCGCAGTTTAATGCCACGAAGGCCTTGGAGGAGCGCGCAGATCCCCGGTGAATGGCCCGAGCCACCAGTTCCTTACCCGTACCGTTTTCTCCCAGAATGAGGACCCGGGCGTCGCTAGTCGCAGCTTGGGCAATCCGTTCCCGCAGCCCTTCGGTTTCCAGGCTTCGGCCAATGATGGCGTCTTCCGGGATCCGGGCGCTCGTTTTTAAGGCCCGATTTTCCTCCCGCAGCTTCCGTACCATAAGGGCGTTCCGGCATACCGTGAGCACCTTGTCCAGGGAAAGGGGCTTCTCCAAAAAATCGAAGGCCCCTAACTTGACCGCCCGGACCGCCATATCCACATTGGCGTGCCCTGAAATGACCACCACCTCGATCTCCGGCCACCCAGATCGAATCCGCTCCAGGGCTTCAAGGCCCCCGATCTGGGGGAGAAGCACATCCAGGAACACCAGGTCCACCGGTTCCCGGCGGATCCACTCAAGACCCGAAACCGCGTCGGCTTGGGCGTGGACCTTGTATCCTTCGTCTTCCAAGATCGAGGCTAAGGTACTACGGATTCCCGGCTCGTCGTCAATAATGAGTATCTTGGTCATAGGCTTTCGCGCTCCGGTTCCGTCGGCGTTTCGGCCTTGGGCGGAGCCACGGGAATATCCACGAAAAAGGTCGTTCCTAAGCTTTCCGCAGAATTAAACCAGATACTTCCCCCGTGATCCTGGACAATCCGCTCCACAATGGGCAGCCCCAAGCCGGTTCCGGTTTCTTTGGTGGTAAAATAGGGCGTAAAAATCTGGGAACCTTCCTCCGGGCTCATACCCTTGCCCGTATCCATGATGCTCACTCTACAATACCGGCTCTCCCATTTTTTGACAAGATCCGTACGAATTTCCACCGTCCCCGCGTGGTCCATGGCGTCAAGGCTATTGTTGATGAGATTGGTCAACACCTGGGAAAGACGGCGGCGATCCATGGCAACCTGGATATCCCAGGCCGTATGGGTACTATCGAAGCACACTTCCGGCTCGGCGGCCCGGTAGGAACTCAAGATCTCCTCCACCACCTCCCGCAACAAACTCGCAGTGCGGGAAGGCTCCATGGGCCGGGAAAAGGTGCGGAATTCCGTAAGCAAGGCGGAAAGGCCCTCCACTTCCTGCAAAATACTCAGCATGGCGGGTTCTAGAATCTCCCCCAGACGCTGAGGGTCATGGCGATAGCGGCGCAGGACCCGTTCCGCAGACAACTTAATCGGGGTGAGGGGGTTTTTGATCTCATGGGCTAGTTGTTCGGCCATACGCTGCCAGAGGGAAATCTTTTCCGCCTTCACCTGGGAGGCATGGGAGCGTTTCAAGTCCTGGACCATGGTATTAAAGGAGCGAATCAACAGGCCCAATTCGTCCTTGCGGCGGGCCAAGATATGGATGGAAAAATCCCCTTCCGCCACCCGCCGGGTCGCCTCGGTGAGTTCCACCATGGGCTGGGTAAAACGCTGGGTAAAGGAAATGGCGATGATGAGGGTCATCAACATAATAGGGAAGAAAAAAACCACAAAATAGAAGACAAGCAGCGGCCGCAACTGTATTTGCAGGGAATTGATGAGGTCAAAGCGCTCTTTTTCATTTTCTATGGTAGTAACGGCCTTATCAAACCCCGCGCCCAGATGGTAACTGAAGACCCGGGCGACTCCTGGGCGGGGATAGACCACATACCGGACGTAGTCCGTGTCCCGGGGCAGTTCCCGGGGGACAAAACCCGGCTCCTGGGCAGGCAGGGCCATGAGCTTCCCGGCAGAGTCTCCGCGAAAGCGCTCAGGCTTCCAGGTCCCGTCCGGCGCGCGGGCAAAATCTGCTATCCCCCGCAAGCCTTGGCGCGACCACTCCGGAGGCAGGGTCGTAGACGCGTCCTCTAGGGCGTCCGGTTCCAAGGTGGTAATCAGGCGTTCCGCCTGGGCCAGATGCAAGGAATAGGTTTCCAGGGCAAAGTCTTGGGCGGCTTTCATAGCGTCGTCCACTTGTATGGTCTTCCAGAAGCGGGATAATTCCAGGGCGGTTTGACTACTAATGATAATCGAAGGGAGGGAGGCGAAGATGACGATCAGGATGAAATACGCCAAGAGTCGGATATGAAACCGGCTTCCCATCTGCCGGGTGATGAGCTCCCTGAACAAACTCCCCAGGGAGGCTCCCAGGAATACCACTAACACTGCGGGAATGGTGAAAAACACCCCCAGGTCCAAAAAGTTCGGCGCCGTACCGCCCTGTAAGATTTCGGGGAAAACGGTCCGCCAAAAAAGGATGGTGATAATACTCAAAAGCAGATAGATAAGTACCAGACCTTTGATGTCAATGAGCGCATATTTAGGATGAATACGGACCGTTTTCATCGGATGAGCGGGTATCCATTAGGATCGGTGCAAAAATACTATGCCGGGCATAGCATTTTTGCACCGATCCTGGAGAAGGGGCTTACTCCTCTTCAAATTTCGATTCAAAAAGCTGGGTAATAACGTCCATAGCCTGCTCTTCGTCTTCCCCATCGGTAGTAACCTTTATAGCAGAACCATAGGCCGCCCCCAAGGTGATCACCCCCATAATGGATTTTGCCTTAATCTGATTTTGGTCTTTTTCAAGATAAATCTCACAGGTAAAATCCTTGATAGCTTGTACCAGCATTGCCGCTGGCCGGGCATGCAGGCCTGCCCGGTTCGATACGGTTAATATTTTTTCTCGCATCCCTTCATTCCTATGTTTACATGGTTTTTTAACATCCTACTACAATCCGGGGCACTTTGTATACCATCTGACATGGAGTCATTTAGGGACATTACCTACGTCACCGGCTATATACTAGGGGCTCAAATCCGTTGGGACCAGAGTCGGGATGCCCGGATAAGAGGCATGATAGTGCTATTGACAAACCTTAGGAATACACCTTGAACAAAAAACGTGAACTATTTTTCGGTTTCGCCGTCTTCCTCGTGGTGGCGTTCCTAAGCCTGACTATTACCGGTGGGTATACGGTACTGGATTGCTGCGCTGCACTGGCAATAACGGTATTGATAAAAACCCGAAGCAAGGCGTACCCCGCTTCGGGCCGTCATATCACGTCTTCGGTGCCAAAAAAGACCGAACGGGCGGAATCGCTTTCGATCCACCGCAGGATATTCTGATTAAATTCCCGGGCCGCGTTATACCCCATCCGCTTGAGCCGTTCATTCATAGCCGCAGTCTCCACGATCACCGGGATATTCCGGCCCGGCTTAACCGGAATTTCCAGTTTTGGAACACTCACCCCTAACAATTCCATGTACTTGTCATCGGTACCCAGGCGATCATAATTTTTCCGGGAATCCCATTCCTCCAGCTTGATCACGAGCTGCACCTCCTTGCGCTCTCGAATGGCCCCCACCCCAAAAAGATGGGTGATATTGATGATCCCCAAACCCCGGATTTCCATGTGGTGCCCTACGATCTTATTAGCCCCCGCGCCGATGAGGATATTGCCATTGACACAGTGCATATCCACCACGTCATCCGCCACCAGACGGTGGCCGTGTTTAATCAGCTCCAAGGCGGCTTCGCTTTTTCCCACCCCGGAATCGCCCAAAATGAGGATTCCCAGACCGTATACCTCGACCAAAACCCCGTGTACGCTTTGGCGGGGGGAAAACACATCGGAAAGCACCCGTATGAGCCGAGTATGGAATTCACTGGTACTCAAATCGGTCTGGAGAATCGGACACTGAGCGTGTTCCGCTGCATCGAGAAAGTTCATATCCGGCATGAGATTATGGGAAAAAATACAACAAGGAATCAGATAAGAAAACATACGGGTAATAGTTTCTAACTGCCGCGCCTCGGCTAGTTTCTTGAGGTAGGCTACTTCGCCCCTGCCGAACAGTTGAATCCGCTCATGGGCAAAGGAATCATAGAACCCCGAAAGGGCAAGCCCCGGACGGTTCAGGTCCGCGATCCGGATCTTCCGGCCTAAGCCTTTCCTACCTCCCAAGCAATGGAGGTTCAGGTCGTTATGGGCCTTGAGGTTCATATCCAGCAAGTCTAATACCGTGAATTCGTCTGTCATAAGCTCATCATATCCACACCTACGGTAGACGTCCACCTACCCCCACCTACTGTGGAGGCACCTTGAGGGGTAGCGTGGTTAAGGGATCAAGGCGTCCCCGCGCCCCGCCCGCAGCAGAAACGAAGGGACCTGCACGCTTATTGCTAAACACGCGGCCTTCTGCAGAGTAGATCTCCGTGGAAACTTCCCCGAAGATGCCGCCATACTCGATTCCGTCATACCCGCAGGTGTCGTTGGCAGGCCGTCCCCGACTATCCGGTTCGCTCCAACCCGATCCCGTACCGTCTCCAAAGACGTTTCCTCAGATCTCGAACGTAGTATCCCCTTGCTGGATTTTCCGTAGCTTCCCTATTGGGTAGCCCAGCGCGGAACCTAGGCTCAAGAGATAGTCGGTAGTGGTCGACGTGTTCACCTGGTCGAGGCCGAAATTTCTAATGGGCGCGGTATAGTTTTCCAGGGAAAAGCCGGAGAAGACCGCCGCAGTAGGAAGGACGAAGCATTGCACTTGGGTTTCCGTGGTTTTGCTTACCGTTCCCCCCCAGATAGGTGGGGCCGCTTACCGCAACCGAAACCGTGTAGGTTTTTCTCGCCTCTTTCGGGATGAAGGTAAAGAATGCGCTGTTTGTCCCTCGGCTGTGTAGGGAACCCCTGAAACGGTCCAACCATAGATCACCCTGACACTTTCAGGGTCAGGGTCACGGTAATCATCTTGGTATCCAGAGTGCTGAAATCCGGGATATCCACATCCTCTGGGTGCAGGCCTGTTAGGTGTCGCTTTTACCCTTTATATTATTATGGCTTAAATTTTTTTATTTGAATATTAGGTATAAATTTGTAATGTTTATCATTTGCGGTTAATATCTCTTCTTGTCTTTCCAAAGATGTTGAAGCTATTATTGCGTCCGATAATTCTAATGAATGACTCAAAAAATAATCTTCAACTAAAAACATTGCATGGGTTGATATATTCTCATTTATTTGTATTGTTTCTACCGTCCATTTTCTTAAATATTTCTGCAATAATTTTAATTCCTGTCTGCTTTTCATGCCTTGAACTAATTCCATATAAGTTATTACAGATATTTTAAATGGAATATTATTATGAACAAC
>JAITJK010000053.1 GCA_031278935.1 Spirochaetaceae bacterium
TAATAGCCGATGAAGTCCTTGTGGCTGGTCCAGCCCCGCTCCACCGATATGTCCACAAAGCGGCTATGCACATCCGAGCGGGCAAGACCCAAGGATTTCGCCAGGATGGTACACAGAGAGGTTTTTCCGGTACCTGGTTCGCCGGCAAAGGTGGTGATAAAACCCTGCATGATACAGATGAGATAATTGGCTGTATCATTAAGGCTGAGATCCCGGGCCCCTTGCAGGTATTCGTAGGTGCGCCGGAGGATCCCCTCCCCAGAGAGATCCGTCTTGGACTGCGGCTTAACCAGCAAGCGACTCTCGAAAGCCACCAGAGCTTCGGCGTCGGGCTTTTCATCCCCCACAGCCTGGAGTACCCGGGTGAGGAGTTTGCTGTCCATGACCCGGGCAATAAGCTGTACCTGATCCTTGAACCGGGCCAAGGTGTCATTGAGCTGGGTTTCAAGGCGGGTTTGTTCGTTTTTATACTGATCGTATTCCGCCTTAATCCGGGTAACCTCCGCGTCCAAGGTCTCTTTCTGTTTGATGAGTTCCCCCAGGTCCCGGGCGGTTCCCACATACTGCTGGAGGTGCTGGTGTTCGGCCTGTAGTTGTTCTAGGGCGGTTCGCCAGTTTTTTTCCTCGTTCAAGAGCTGCTGCATGGTTTCATGGTGTTTGGCCTGGGCCTCCTTGGTCAGCACGTCTTCATCGCCCTTTAATTCCGCGAGCCGCTTCTCCTGGGCCGCAACTTCCCCGAGCAAGCGCTCTTTCCGCTCCCGGACCAGCTTAAAGTCCCGGCCTTTTTCTTCGATGAGGTCAATATATTCTTCACAAAACAGGGTAACCAGTTGATCAAAGGCTTCGTTATCATCAAAAATACTCGCTATAATCGTTTGTTTTATCTCTTCCCGCCGGATAACCTGGTCCGCCATGGCCTTGAGCCGCTCAAGCCGGGCTTCGGTGAGTTCCACATCATGGGTGAGGTGGGACGATTCAGCGATGACGCTTTTGATCTGCCGGATTTGGCTCTTGGTATACTCATACTCCCGGGTAGAAGCCGCCTTGAGGGCAGCGGTCAAGCCGTCGATTAAGGTTCCGTCGCTTATCCAGTCAAGGTCTGGGCTGATGACCGCCGCGCCGGCTAGGGCGTCCCGGGGGATAAAAGCGAGAGACGCCATGCCTTCTTCGTCGGCGATTTGGAGGCGGATGCGCTGGGTAATGGCCTGGCCCTCATAGGCCTGGACCCGGTAATGGGATTCTTTTTTCCCGAAGAGCATAACCTTTTGTTCTTGAGCTTCATATTCTGCGTCAAAGGGGCCGTAATAGGCGCCTCCTGTACCGACCAGCACTTCATTGGTATAGAGCTGCATATCCGAGAGAATAAAGCGATCCGCCGTAATAGCCTTGAAGACTTTAGCGGTTTCGATAAGCTGTAGGAGACCTTTTTCTTTAAACCGGTTTATTTCTATCTCCGAATCCATAAAAGCCGGATTGTACCGGATGGATTTATAGTGATCATCTTCATAGCGCCGGGCCGGTTCCAAGTTAAATTTAACGCTCACCAAGTGTCCGTGTTCTTCTACCACCTGTTCCGCGAACACCCCGTCTTGGGTAATGCGGACATCGATCCGTTCATCTTCATCCTGAAGAGCTTCATAGAAGCCGCCTAGTTGTTTAATGTACCGGGGATAAATATAACAAACTTTATTTGTTTCGCCATAATAGTCTCTTTTATAGGTGAGCCATGCAATAATCGTCTTACCCATATATGCGTCCATCGTATTTTCCTTCGTAAGGCCCTTTCTCGAGGACCGGTATGAGGTTTGAAAAACAGCTACCCGCTGCAAAGGTCTATGGAGGAGCATCATAGCCCATATTCCCAGAATACTCCACCATTTGCCCTGGCCACCTGCCCTGGAGGCCCACCTGCCCTGGGGCGTATGGGGCCGCGTGGTGAGGGAATGGGTATTAAACCTGTGCCTTGCGGCATCCAGCCGGACGGGGGACTTTTTTTCTATGGAACTCAGGTTATGGGAGGCTGTATTGACAGGATAGAGTGGCCAGGGGTAAGCTCTTGGTCATTATGGATACCAATTCATCACACGATTACGCGCCGAAAGGCAGGATCGCCGTACGGCATAAGACCATGGTCAAACTGACCTTGAGTGCCCTCTTCGGCGCTTTAACCGCTGCGGGAACCTTTATCTCCATCCCCATTCCCCTATCGCCGGTGCCTATAGTCCTGCAAAACCTCTTCGCCCTCCTCACCGGACTGGTCTTAGGACCCCTGGGAGGCCTCACCGGTGTGGGCCTCTACCTCCTGGCTGGGGCTGTGGGCGTACCGGTATTTGCCGGAGCCTCAGGGGGCTTCGCCCATTTCTTAGGCCCCACCGGCGGCTTCCTTCTGGGCTATCTCTTCATGGCAGGGGTGGCAGGGCTCATCGTCGGTACTCCGCAAGCAGATCGCCCCTGTCCCTTATGGCGGATAATTGCGGCAGCCCTGGCGGGCATAATACTACAGTATATACCTGGAGTGATACAACTGAAATTGGTCATTGATGACACCTGGCTTGGAGCAGTGACTAAGGGTTTTCTGCCCTTCATCATCGGGGATGGAATCAAGGGAGTAGTTGCCGTACTCATCGCTTCACGGCTGCGCCGCCTCGTGGCGGATCATCTGGATGGTTAAGGAACTCTTTTCCGTTCATAAACTCTCCAAAATATTTCCTAACGGAAATCCGGGGATACGAGAACTTTCTTTGAGCATTTTTGAGGGAGAATGCCTGCTCATTACCGGGTCCAATGGGTCTGGTAAGACCTTGCTTATGCGGATGCTCCTGGGACTGGTGGAACCCACTGAGGGGGAGATTCAGTTTCGGGGAATGCCCTTGTATAGGGCCATAGATACCCTCAGGCGGGAAGTGGGCATGGTGTTTCAGGACGCGGACGCCCAGATAATCGGTGAAACCCTGGAAGAAGACGTGGCCTTCGGGCCGAAAAATCTCGGGTTCCCCCAAGAGACCGTCAAAACCCAGGTACAGGCCGCCTTGACCGCTACGGGGCTCATAGAGAAACGCCAGTTCCCCCCGCGTCGGCTTTCCGGGGGAGAAAAACGCCGCCTGGCCGTAGCGGGTATTCTCGCTATGGGTGGGAAGGCCCTTATCCTAGACGAACCTTTTGCCAATCTGGATTGGCCGGGGGTCGTGCAAGTGCTGGATAGCATCCGGCGCTTAAAGACTGAGGGAAAAACCCTCGTCATTCTTACCCATGAACTAGAAAAAGTCCTGGCTTTGGCAGACCGGCTGATCATTCTCCATAAAGGGATGATCCGGGAAGCCGGAGACCCGCAAGCCATCCTGGATCGCTTGGATCCGGCCTATGGGGTGCGGGACCCGCGTAGAACTTACGCCCAGGTGAGGGACTGCACATGGCTCACCGCGTAAAAACCTATGGCCTACAGTCGTACGGCGCAAGTCCCTACGCCTATAGGCCAGGGACCACGGCGCTGCACCGCTTACCTGCAGGGCTAAAGCTCCTGGGACTTCTTGGCATCTCCCTGGGGGCCTTTGCCGGGCCGGGGCTGCTGCTCGCCGCAGGGCTGCTCGTGGCCGGGGCCCTCGGCGCGGGGATCCCGCCCTGGCAGTTGCTCCGGGGAATTAAGCCCTTGGTGATCCTTATGGGCTTAGTGATGGTGCTGCGGGCCTTGGTCTTCGACTTTTCTCAGTCCTGGCTTCCGGTCTTCTCCGTGCCAGGCTTCTGGGCGGCCCTTCGTTTCGGTGGGGGGATTATGGTTTCTTTTGCTGCTGGAGCTCTGCTCTTTTCGGTTACCACTATGACGGAATTGCGCGAATCCCTAGGCCGGGGAGAAATCCGTATCCGTATGGGCTGGTACGATTTTATAGAGAAAATAGAAAAAATAAAAAATAATAATACAATTACCAGAAAGCCGAGCCGGACCGTATCACGGAACAGCCCGGTGAGTCTGGGTATCTCGTTGCTACTTGCGTTTCTCCCCCGGTTTTTTGAGGTATGGGGAGATGCGGAAACGGCCTACCGCGCCCGGGCAGGGAAAAGAGGCATTGTCGCCTTGGCGCACCTTATCCCCTTAGTAACCGAGCGTATGATTAGCATGGCTGTGGAGACCGCCTACGCCATGGAAACCCGAGGCGCTTCCCTGGAAGCGGAGGTTTCCCTAGAAAAACCCTAAAATAACCTGCGTTCGAAGGAGAAAAAAAGTCCGCAAATACCCGAATGAACAAATACCATCATTACCAGTGTAGTGGCTCTCCGTCGGGGACGGGGGCCCTTCTTGCTCACCCCGCTGCCCCCAACACGCCTCCAGGGCAAGTGGGCGGACTCACATTAAAATTATGCTTGACAAAAATTCCTTCTTAATGCTATTTTACTTGATACTAAGTGAAAAGTGGTTTTTCCCTTGCTACGAGCCATTCATTCATTTCACGGTGAGGAGTCGTTATGAAGATAAAATATCGTTTAAATTTTATTGTTAATGCCATCTTGATAGTTGCTATTGCGGCCCTGTCGATTATTCTACTTTATCGGGCTACCGTCATGCAATTAGCCGAGGCGCGGGAATCCCAAAGACGCCTTGCGGGGGAGCAGGCGCGGATCGTTCAGTTGCAGTATGAGAGGTATCTGCGGACTATCCAAACCGTCGCCGCTATGCTGGCTGATTATGACGCTACCGATGCAGGCGGGCAACGCCAGCGCTTTGACCAGCTCATGGAGTCCATTATACGTTCTGATGAGGAGCTCACGGGTATCTTCGCGGTTTTTAAGCCGAATACCATCGACGCAGGGCTGGATTATACGTTTGTCGGCGAGCCGGGCAATACCTCAAGTGGCCAGTGGGCAAACTGGTATACCCGAAGAAGCGGCAAATTGGAACATCTGGTCTACGATGATGTGCCTCATATCATGGCCATCATCACCTCTAACAGCCGGACCGCCTCTATAGATGATCCGATGCCCGTGATGATTGCCGGGAGGTCTACCTATCTGCTTAAAATAACCGTACCGGTGATTAACCGCAGCACCAATGAAATCGTGGGCCGGGTAGGGGTAAACATTGATATCGCGGAGATCCAATCCATTGTGGATACTATTATCAAAAGTGGGAACAATGAAATAAGCGCCATGTCCGTATACTCCGGAAATACCACAATTCTGGCAAGCCATTCCTTAGAACAGGTGGGCAAACCTCTCAGGGAGGGGCAGGCGGATTTATACCGGGGCTATGAGAATGACGCTTATACGGCGATAACCACGGGGAAGCACTACGGCTTTGTGGGGTACTCAAATGTCCTGCATCAAAGCCTGGAAATGATGATATATCCTTTTACTATAGGGGATACGGGAGTTCCCTGGGCAGTTATGATCGGGGTGGACAGGGACCTGATCCTCAAGGATATCCAAGCCATGATTATGTTCGCCATTACTATCGCGGTAGTGATGATTCTCGTCAGCATAGTGGTTACCTACTTTGTGGCGAACAACATCAGTAAACCCATCATAGACGTGGCCCGGACTTTGAGGGATATATCCGAAGGAGAGGGGGACCTCACCCGGAGCCTATCGATTACATCCAAAGACGAGATCGGGGAGCTGGCCCAGTATTTTAACGCCACCTTGGAAAAAATTAGGAATCTGGTGATTGCTATTAAGAGCCAATCCAATCGCCTCTTTGATATAAGCAATGACCTCAGTGACAATATGACCAGCACTGCCGCAGCGATAAACGAGATCACCGCGAATATCCAGAGCATCAAATCCCAGGTAAACAATCAATCTTCAAGCGTTACCCGGGCTAATACGGCTATGGAACAGATTACCGAGAATATCGGCAAGCTCAACGAGAATGTGAGCAACCAGACCGCCAGTGTGGCCCAATCGTCCTCGGCTATCGAAGAGTTGCTGGCCAACATATATTCCGTAACCCAAACCCTCATCAAAAACGGAAATAATGTGAAGAAACTGATGGAGGCTTCGGAAGTCGGCAAAAGCGGACTCGAGGAAGTGTCTGCGGATATTCAGGAAATCGCCCATGAGTCCGCAGGCCTCTTGGAGATCAACGCGGTTATGGAAAATATCGCAAGTCAAACGAACCTTTTAAGCATGAACGCCGCCATCGAAGCGGCCCACGCCGGGGAAGTGGGGAAGGGCTTTGCGGTGGTGGCCGACGAAATCAGGAAACTGGCCGAAAGTTCTGGGGAACAGTCCAAGACCATTGCGGTGGTGCTCAAAAAAATCCAGGAATCCATCTCCAAGATAAGCAATTCCACGGACAATGTGCTCAAGAAGTTTGATGCCATAGACGGCAGCATCAAGGTCGTATCGGATCAGGAAGGCCATATCCGCAACGCCATGGAGGAGCAGGACGTGGGGAGTAAAGAAATCCTGGGCGCTATCGATCAGTTAAACGAGATAACCACGGTGGTTAAAAACGGTTCGGATGAAATGCAGATCGGCAGCAAGCAGGTTATTGTGGAAAGCAAGAATTTAGGCATGATGACCCACGAGATAACCAATGGCATGAACGAGATGGCCAGCGCGGTGGGCCAGATAAACATCGCGGTGAATAAGGTCAACACCATCACTCGGCAGAACAAAGAAGGCATTGACGTGCTGGTGAGTGAAGTATCGAAGTTTAAGGTAGACTAAGCGTATGGAGGGCGGGCGCCCCTCCATAAAGATTCATCCATCATAACATGGCCGTAAGGTCATGTTATTTTTTTTGCTATTTTTTCTATGAGGCCGGACTTGCCAAAACAGAGGGCGTCCATGGTTTTGTCCCAGGGTTCCGTTGGGACTTCAGCAAGCATCTGAGCTTCCATGCAGATACC
>JAITJK010000007.1 GCA_031278935.1 Spirochaetaceae bacterium
TTCTATGTGGCCATCACCCGGGCCCGGGACAAGCTTTGCATCTCTAGCTGCCTAAAACGGCGACGTATGCAAAGTACCGTGGAGTGCAGCCCCTCGCCCTTTCTCGCGGAAATCCCCGCCCATTTGGTGGAATACCCAGAAGCCAAGACCTCCGATGACCGTGCTGCTGAAGCGGAGAACCTTCTTGCCCTGCTGAAAACCCGGTTCGCCTAAGGTATGGGGTATCCGTATAGGTCTTTTCCTTTACAAATCGCTGGACAGACCCCAGTCCCTTATAGTAGACTTACCTTGCAACTATAAAAGAGTTGTTACGAAGAGTTGCTTTCAGTTGTAGTTACGATAAAAGGTATGGTTATGAACGAAATTGCGTTTATTACAGTAAAAAATATCCCTTTCCACGGCACGGTTTTTGGGTTTCTCCTTTCTTTAAGAAACGGTTCCGGAAGAAACGGTTCCGGTCTTTCAAGAAACAATATAGGCTATACGCAAAAAGTGGTCCGCTTTATAGCGGCGTACCCGTCTCGTTGAGGCGATTATACAGTATCACTGATTTAAGGATGGATAGTAAAAACGATGGAACAAGATGTTTTTGTAGCATGGGAGGATCGGTATTCCGTGGGAATAACCGCTATTGACGATCAGCATAAGGAGCTGTTGGTCTTGACGAATAAGCTCTATGAGGCTTGCCGGGAGGGTGAAGATAAAGCTCGGGTCTATTTTAAGGAAGTGATCCACGGTGCGGTGGAGTATGTGCAGTTTCATTTTTCTTCAGAAGAACAGCTTATGGAGCGGGTGGGTTTCCCAGAACTCCCGGCCCATAAAGTGGAACACGCCCTGTTCATCAAAGAGGTCTTGGATGCAGTGAAGAACTTAGAAAACGGTAAGACCTTTGTGCCGAATGCCTTTGTTCGTTTTCTGCGGGATTGGGTGTTAACCCATATTGCCATGAGCGATTTCAAATATGCCGAGTACATTCAGGGCCTGCGTAAACAGGGAACCTTGCAGAGCTTTATCAATATGCAGGCTCTGACCCAAAAGGGCTTTCAAGGCGTAGCCCGCTAACCTTCTCCATGAGGCGGGCATTTGAACTAGCCGCTCCCTTTAGTCCCGCCGGGGATCAGGGGGATGCGATTACAGCCTTGACTGCAGGAGTCAAAGCCGGGGATACCTATCAAACCCTGCAAGGGGTTACCGGTTCCGGCAAAACCTTCACCATGGCGAAGATCATCGAAGCGGTTCAGATGCCCACCCTCATCATCAGCCATAATAAAACCCTTGCCGCCCAGCTCTTCCGAGAATTCCGGAGTTTCTTTCCTCATAACGCCGTAGAATACTTTGTCTCCTACTACGATTACTACCAGCCTGAAGCCTATGTGGCCAGCCGGGACTTGTATATCGAAAAAGACGCTTCGGTTAATGACGAGATTGACCGTCTGCGCCTCTCCGCTACCCGGAGCCTCATGGAACGGGAGGATGTGATCATCCTGGCTACGGTTTCCTGTATCTATGGCCTTGCGACCCCGGAGCTTTACCGGCAAATGACCGCGTCTTTTTCCCGGGGCGAAACCATTGACGTGGAGGCCCTGATTCGACGCTTCGTGGAGTTGCAATACGAGCGCAATGACGCGGTCCTGGAGCGGGGCCGCTTCCGTCGGCGAGGAGATACTCTGGAGATTTACCCGGCCTACTTGGAAGAGGCTTACCGGGTGGACCTGGACTGGGACCGGATTGAACGGATTCGCCGGGTGCATCCCCTGTCTGGGGAAGTTTTGGAAGAGCTTGACCGGGCGGTGATTTACCCGGCAAAACAGTTCGTTATGCCCCAAGAGCGGATCCACGCCGCCCTGGAACGGATTAAAAGCGAACTGGCCGAAGGTTATGAGAGCCTTAAAACCCAGGGTAAGGACCTTGAAGCGGAACGCTTGAAGACCCGGGTGGAATACGATATGGAGATGCTTGCGGAAGTGGGGTATTGTTCAGGAATCGAAAATTACTCTGCGGTGTTGGCCGGCCGCGCGCCGGGTTCCGCACCGGATACGTTGTTGGACTATTTCCCTAAGACCGACCAGGGCGCGCCGGGGCATCTCACCTTTATCGATGAGAGCCACGTAACCTTGCCGCAGTTGGGGGCTATGTACGCAGGGGACCGGAGCCGGAAGACGAACCTGGTGGACTACGGTTTTCGCCTGCCCTGCGCCCTGGACAACCGACCCCTACGGTACGAGGAGTTTGTCCAACGCCTGGGGCCGGCCATATTTGTCTCCGCCACGCCGGGCAAAAGCGAGACGGACCAGTCGACCCGGGTGGTACCACAGCTCATCCGGCCTACAGGACTTCTGGACCCTGAGATCGAGGTGCGTCCCAGCGAGGGGCAGATGGAAGATATCTACGCCGAGGTGCGGCTCAGGATCCGCGCCGGGGAACGGTCTTTGATCCTCACCTTGACCAAAAAAATGGCGGAGGATTTGACGGACTACCTTTCCGGCCTGGGCCTCAAGGTCCGCTACATCCACAGCGAGGTAGAAACCATTGAACGGGTGGAGATCCTTACCCAGCTTAGGCAGGGTACCTTCGATATTCTGGTGGGGATCAATCTGTTGCGGGAAGGGATAGACCTGCCTGAGGTTTCATTTATTGCGATCCTTGACGCGGATAAGATCGGCTTCCTCCGTTCCCGCACGAGTTTGGTGCAGATTATAGGCCGGGCGGCTCGGAACGCCGCAGGCAAGGTGGTGATGTACGCGGATCGCCGCAGCGAGGCCATGGAAGTGGCCATTGCCGAAACCAGCCGCCGCAGGGAAATCCAGATGGCCTATAACCGGGCTCATAACATCACCCCACAGACCGTGAAAAAGGCCATCGCGGATATTCTGGTGCGCCGTGCGGCGGAAGAAAAAGACGCGGCGGCCCTTTCCATTGAGGTACTGAAGCAGTCCTATAACCTGCTCATTCCCAGCCAACGGAAACAGCTCATTGCGGCCTTGAACAAAGAGATGCTGGAACACGCCAAAAAACTAGAATTCGAGCAAGCCGCAGCTATCCGCGACGAGATTCAACAGATCACGGAGATGCGCGGATAAGCCATGACCCGGAGAAAAAGGCTGTCCATTCCGCTCCTTATTGCCCTGGTGGGTATGCTGGGAGGGCTGATAGGGTTTTATACCGCCCGTTCAGCGCCTTCGCCGCCTCCCGAAGAGCCAGCCTCGCTCATGCCTACGGAAACAACTCGGCCGGAGGATGGGTTATCCGCAGCAACGGCCACAGCGCCGCCTATGGTTCGGATAAAAAGTGGGCCTAACCCCTTATGGTTTGAATTGGGATACACCGAAGCCGGTGCACAGGGGCCTCAATGGATAGCTTCCCCCGCGGAGGCCGCCCTGCGCCCCTTCACTCCCTGGCCTTTGGCGCCCTTTATCGCCGGCATGGCGATCCACGACCGAGGGCTTACCCTGGCGGTTAACCGGGAGGGCTTTCTTGTCCTGCTTCCGGAATCAGAGGAGCGCATCGGCCTCTACCGTATCGCCGACGTCTCCTACTGGAAACACTACACCGTGGGATCTCTCTTTGTCTTCCAGGGCGCGCCGGCGGTGCTCCTCTACCGGGATACCTTCTTCGCCGATCCCATCGACTCGCCGCCGGATCCCCAGGTCTTCACGCCGGTGCGGGGCGCCTCTCAGCCCCGGGGGCTCCGTGTCCCGGCCTTTGACACCCTGCCCCAGGCTTGGGAGGTGGAGGGCTTACGGTTCGCTCAAGATGGGTACTGGTATTACCGGGGAATCCGGCGCGAAGCGCCTCAAAGTGTGTGTATGCGGAGCGCGGATCTGATCCGGCCGGGGGAAGCCGTGTCTTTGGGGGCCTGGCGGAACGCCGCGCTCCCTGAACCCCTGGACCGAGCGCCACCGGTGCTGCGCCTGGCCTTGGAGGCGACCTTTGCGCTGAGTGGCAAGGATCGGCTCAATGTGGCGGCGATTATTTCCCCGGATTTTCCCACAGCTCGGCGTTTTGCCAGCCAAACCGCCCTTTCCAGCGACGGCGAGGAGCCAGTAGTGGAGCTTCACGGATTTTATATCCCCGGGGCCGGGGCCCTGGTCATTCTCCCAGACGGCCGGGGTATGGTAGCGGACGCCCTGGGTCTTGAGGAGGGTACGGCCCGGCAGGTGTCGTGTCCGCCCCTGCCTGAGGGTTTTGTCTACACGGCCATCGCCCCTTTAGGGGACACCCTCGTAGCGGCCTGGGAAGAACAGCAGGACTGGAACGTAGGTTCCGCTGGCCTAATGCTATTCCGCCCCGTCAGGGACTATGCCTCCAAGGCAGAGGCTTATAAAAGATAGGGGAGTAGTTTTTCCTGCCACGCGCCGGTTTTAGCGATACAGGCTTTGACCCCTTCATGCTCTAAGGCCTGCTGTTCTTCTTCGGAGTCATTGGAGGTGAGGACGATGATCGGCCCGGTATAAGAAGAAGCATAGACCCGCTTAATAAATTCCTTTCCATCCATATCGGAAAGAGCCATGCCTGTAATAAGCATCGAAACATCCTCTTTTTCCAGCGCTTCCAAGGCATCCAGGCCATGAGAAAAATAGGTTCCCTCGAATCCTTGTTCCATAAGAAATACTTTCATTAATTTTCTGAAAAAATCACTGTTATCCACATGAATAATCTTTTGCATTACCGAATCCTCTGTATGTTTAGTCTTCACGCTCTAAGAATACCGTATTATACCCGTTATAACTAGCGGATAGGTATGAGCGTCAGGGCAAAGGGGCAAAGTAGACCCCCGCTGCCATAGTGTGATAGCCTAGAGTCAAGTATGAAGGTTCTTATGGGTATTGCGGATCCCCGAAAAGGCGCGCGCCAGCTCATCCCCAGGCCGGCCACTGCAGCCGCAACCGTTCAGGGCAAGCATTGCCGGTGGGGACGGCCTATGTCCAGGAGGAAGGCCGGTCTCCTGCGGGTGGCATGGCTATGACCCGGCAAAAGACGGACCCCCAGGCATTTTGGCGAGCCTACGAGGCCCAGGTGGGCGAACCAGTATTAGCCTATGCCCTGGGCCGATACCTTCGGGGCTGGGAGGAGTTTCAGCTCCCCCTGTGGGGGCTGCTTATTGCCACCAGCGGTGGCTTTCGGTTCCACCATTTTCCTCATGAAAGCTGGATAGAGGCCCTCTCCCGAAGCGCCTCAGGAGGAGCGCCTCCCCAAGAACGGCGGCTCTTCATCCCTCAGGAACGGTTTATCGCCCTCTCCCTTGGGGAGAAAAAATCCTGGTGGCAGAAACTGTTCACGCCGGCCCTCCTGCAACTGGTTATCCGGTATCGGGACGATGGAGGAGCGGAACAGGAACTGGTGGCGGAGACCGAGAAAAAAGCCGCAGACGCCCTGTTGCCCGCGCTGCGGGACGGGAGAAAGCCATGATACGCCCGGAAGAAGAGGTGGACGCGATTCTCCTGGCCTCAGGGTTTTCCCGGCGATTTGGTGCGGTCAATAAGCTCCTCGTGCCTTTCCGGGGAAAACCGCTCGCCCGACATACCCTGGACTTGGTATGCGCCATGAAAAGTTTTCGCCGTATTTTCTTTATTACCGCCACCTCGGAGGTTCAGACCCTGGCGGAGGGCCTACCGGTTCAGGGGATTCACAATGAACACCCCGAACAGGGGCAGCGGGAAAGCATCCGCTTAGGGGTTCAAGCCTCTCAGGGCTTGTACTATATGTTTTTTCCCTGCGATCAGCCCCTGCTTCAGGCGGATACGGTACGCCGGCTGCTCTGTCTTCGACAGCCCGGGGCTATTGTGCAACCGGCCTTTCAGGGGCAGCCCAGCAGCCCAGCCCTGTTTTCCTCGGTCTTTCGAGCGGAACTTCTCTCCTTAGGTCCGGGGGCCCACCCACGGGATATCAAGAACCGGCGCCCGGAGGCGGTAATTACCGCAGTCCTTACGGAAGGCGCTTCTTTGCGGGATATAGACGCTCCCGCAGCCCTTGGGGACCGGTAGTACGAGGGAAGGGACTTGAACCCTTATGCCTAAGGCACCAGATCCTAAGTCTGGCGTGTCTACCAATTTCACCACCCTCGCATAGTGTAGGCATACAAAAGATAGTCTGCCTGTAGCCTGTCTGTCAATGCCGATTGGTGCCAGTGGGGTGTACATCGCGCTCATAAGGGATTATTTTTATCAGTATGAATACTAAACACGCTGCGGAGGACTCTAGGCAGCACACCCGTCTTGTGTGGCGCGAAGAAGGGCGCCGACCGGTTTTCACCTGTCCTATTTTTTCGATCCAGGAACTCACCTGCCATTCCCCGGATAATGAATCGCGGCTCTTTACGGTCCTGGATGCCCCGGATTGGGCTATTGTGGTGCCGGTGCTTCATAGGCCCCAGGGCGACGCCTTTGTCATGGTCCGGCAATGGCGTCATGGGGCTCAGGAATTGAGCTTGGAATTTCCCGGCGGAGTTTTTGAGAAAGGAGAAGCGCCCCACCTAGCGGCGGCCCGGGAATTGCGGGAGGAAACCGCTTATGAAGCGGGGGTCGTCAGAAGCCTGGGAGTGTGCAGTCCGAATCCTGCGATTATGTCCAACCGGGTACACTTCTTTCTGGCGGAAGAGCTTAAAGCCTTGGAAGCTCAGGCCCTGGACGAAGATGAATATGTGGATGTGGAAATCGTTCCGGTTCAAGAGGTCTTTGAAAACATGGGTAAACCTCCCTATATCCACGCCCTCATGCTATCCGCCCTAGCCACCTGCCGCCATTTGCCCTGGAGGCCTAGTCCCGACGGCTTGTAGGGGTAAGGAGCCACGGGCCTCGCTTCGGAAAATGATGCCTCAAGGGGTGACGAAGAAAAACGTCTGCGGATACGGTCTTCTCCCTGGAATGCATGGTATGAGCGGTACGCTCTTCCTGGGCGCCCCAATACGCATCCAGGACAAGTGGTCAATATAGGCGCAGGCTAAACTCCACCGCAAGGCAATCCCCCGGTTCCAAGTAAAAGGGCCGTATTGGCATGATACAGGTGGATTGGTAAAGCTCAAGGAAGGTTCCCTGGACCGGACAGCGGGTACGGACTGGCAGGACCCAGGCCTCAAAGTCGAGGTCTGATTTCAGGGTAAGACACACCTCGTTCTTCAGGTCTTCCAAGGTAATCTCCGCCGTACCGCTAATCCGCAAGCCTTCCCGATCCACCCCGTAGCCCGCGGCTTTATCGGGAACACCGCCTGGCACGGGGCCGGAAACCAGGCGGATAAAGGCCTCCCCTTCGCCGGGAAACGAGAGGTCCACGCTGGGAATGAATAGCCCGGTTTCCGGTCCGGTTCCCCGGTTAATCAGCACATAACTTACCTTGAGGGTATCTTTTCGCACCTGATAGCGCTTTTCCAGCTCGATCTGCCCATAGGGCAGTTCCGGATGTACGGGTAGACGGAAATGCACCTGCTCATGCTCCTTATCCATGCTCACCGGCTCAAAGGACTCTCCGCCGCAATACCGGTGGGGAAGCGCAGGTCCTGGACCAGGAAACGCGCCTCCCTGGGCGTCCTGGAAGGTGAAAGCTGGGGAAACCAGATAATCCGCAAAAGCGGTCCGCCTATGTCCCGGGGCAAAGGTATCCAGATAGTTCCAGACCTTAGGCAGATAATCCAGCTCAAAAACCGACGCCCCGGTACGCTGGATGTAGCAGTTGAGATGCCCATTACGAAACAGATACTCCCCTTCACCATCCAGGTTAAAATCAAACTGCAAGACCGAGGGGACGGCGCTGCTTTGTTCCCGGCTTATCTTCTCCGCCCCTAACAGGGCTTTGTAGGCTGCCTTCCTAATGGCGTGCCGGCAGACCCCGCCATAGGCCCCGGGACAAAAGACGTCAAAGCCCTGGGCCTTCCACAGTTCTTCCCGGGCAATCCGCTTGCGGGATTTATCCCCTCGAAGCTGGTTGATGAGTACATGGGTAAACATCATCTTAGCGTAGAGCTGGTTTGCCTCGGGGTAGTCGATTAAAAACTGCCGGACTGGCGGAACCCCAGCTTCCTGAGAAGGGGGGAAGTATATTTTTTGTAAGCCCCGCAGTCCCTTAAACACTTTGCCCGGACTGCTAAACTCAAGTTGGGATTCAAACTGGGATAGGTCTTCAAAAAACCGGTGAAACCGCATATCCGCAGACTCCTGGGGGTCTTCGGCAAAAAGCGCTTCGGGAAACACGCAAAGGAGCTTTTTCTTCCCCTCCCCGGCCTCGCCGAGCCAGTCCGTTAAGACCTGGGAGGCCTTTTTTTGGGCAAAAGCGTCCTTAAAGCGGGTAGACAGGGGAAAAACAGTGATGATCTTGCCCTGATCCTCGGTGATACAGGGTTCGATAGTCCCCGGCCCTGCGCCGGCCAGGATAAATTGCCCTTCTTCCAGGAAGGTATAGCCCATACCGCAGGTACTCAAGGTCCCCACCATCTGGGGTTCCCAGGCCAGGGCCGAGAGACGGCAACCCTGGGGCCGCTTGCCGAACTGTTTTCGCAGGTACGTAGTCAGCATCTCGATCTGCCCTATCTTATCCGACAGGGGGATGAGGGGCATCATAGGTTCATAGAAGCCTCCGCCCAGTAATTCCACCTGTTTACGGGAAACCAGGTCTTCCAGGAGCATAAAAAATTCCGGGTGGGTCTTCTCAAGCCAGTACAGCAAGACCCCAGAATAATGCAAGGTCGCCTGAATTTTGGGGTATTTATACAAGGTGGAGACAAAAGGCTTTAAGAAGGTGGTATAGGCCTCTTCACAGGCATCATCCCCCAGGCCATAGGGGATATGATAATGGGAGCCCAAGATAACTATATGATCATGATCCATGGTTTTAGGTGATTTCCTATTATGTATGTTTGTTTGACTGATGCTGCGTTTCAGCCCAGCTCCGACGGGCCATGAGTAGGTCTTGAGTGCTCTATTCCTCCTCTATCAAGATGCAGCGTTCCCCAAGAAACCCTTCCCACGAACTTTCTTAGAATAGCCCTAATACATCAAAGAAGATAAGCCCCAGGGCGCTAAAAAGCAAGGATACCAGCCCGGCGGATAGGAGCGCCAAAGGACGACCCTGCATGACCTGTGGCACCAGCTCCAGGGCGGAACGGATACGGATTTCCTTGAGCAGCGCCGCCGAAAGCCCGGTTCCTACAGCAAACCCTAAGGAGAGGATACAGGCTTCCCCTAGAGTCCCGGCGAGATGGAGGCTCATCAGCAGGGAACCCACGACTAGGCCGTCGTAGGCCGTAGCGGGGTTGAACACCGGGTAGTCCCGCGCCGTGGGGAACACCCGGACCATAAGGCGCTCAAGGCCCATACAAGCCAAGGCGCTGAAGGGAAACAGCAGGGTGTATTCCAGGAACCCCAAGGGGAGAAAAAACAAGCCGTAAGAAGAGATCGCCCAAAGGAGTACCACCGAGAGCCAGAGAATCCCTAATTGCGGGAATGGAAGGGGCTGGGATTCGTCCCGGCCTATAAGGCTACCCAACCCTAAGCCCCCGTGCAAGAGGAGATTAAGGGTAAAACCAGAGAACACAAGCAAACCCAGCATATCATTCCCCTTTCATGGAATGTTTTCTCAGGTGATGGAACAAGGCCACCCCATAGCCCAACAGGAGCAAGGTCCCTCCGGCGCTTGCAAGGATCCGGATAGGGAACAAGGAGGTCCCCTCAGCATCTTTAAAGAGTTCCCGGATCCCCGAACCTTCCCCTGTCGGTAGGGAAAGGCTCATAAAGCCCAAGGGTTCCCGGATGAGGGCCAAGGCGACGATAAGCGTCCCTAGCAGGGCCGCGTCTATCAGGGTTTTCCCCAGGGCGCTTTCCAGGGTCTGAGCGCCGAGATAGACAAAAATGTCGGAACCCATGCAGTACACTGGACACAGGAGGACTATAAAGACGCTTCCCAAGGCCAGAAGGGGGTTAATAAGCCAGAGGACCAACAAAAACAGACTTCCCATGAGGCTGGATAAGAAAAGGAAGATCACTGAACGGCCCTGGGTGGGCAGAATCGGCTTGGCCACGAAGGCAGTAAGCACGGTTAACCCATAGACCCAAAGGAGGGCGGCCAAGGCAAGTAGAGCAAAAGCCAAGCGACTCGAGGAGATGATCAAAAGCCCGGCCCCGGCCAGGGTAGAAAGAGGGGCACAGAAATGGGCTGCTATATAGGTTTGCAAGCTTCGGTTCATGGCCGTAGGACTCCTTGTTTGGAGACAGCGTTTTCGATCCGCCGCATATAGAGTGTAACCAGCCCTGCGGGGAGGCCCTTTCGGGTCTGTTCCGGATGCGCGGTGAGGGGTACAAACGCCGCATCCGCCACCGTGCCGGTACGGGAAGAAACCACCGCCAGGCAAGGGATGAAGACGCCGTTATGCATCAAGGGAAATACCACCGCCCGGTCTTCAGAATCCGAAAGGGTATACCAGTGCCCAAAGGCCGCTGGCCCCGGACTCCGCTCTTCCAAACGCCGGGGGTCTTGGATGCTTTCTAGGACCTGGTTTACCCTCTGCTGCAAGGCCGCGGCCCGCGCTGCCTGGGTAAAAAACCATATCCCCCCGCCGATAAGGAGCAGCCCCGCAATCCAGCCCAGGTAAATCCCTCGCTCTTTAAGGGCATCCTGATGTTTCGATACGGCGACTTGTGCTTCCTCCGGCGGACATAAGGGTTCGCCGCCCTCTGTATGTATCATATACCGCTCCCCTGGGCATACAATTTCCGGCTTTCCCAGTCCCGAATCAAGGGGACCAGGGCATTGATCACCGCAACGGCGAAAAAAGCACCGTAGACTTCTAAGCCGTAGTACCGGAAGATGAAGGTCAAGACCCCGGCTCCTGCGGCGGTAAACAGGGAACCCCCATCGGACTTAGGCCCCGTAGCGGGATCCGCCAGCAATAAGAAGGCCGCCACCAGGGTGCCGCCTGAGAAGAAGCCAAAGAGGATATCCCCGTTCCCCAGGCCTCCGCCCAAAGGCAGGGCCCCAAACAGGCGAATGAGCAGGCCATACACCCCTAAGTAGACCGCAGGAATCCAATAGCGGCTTATTGGGGACGCAGTGATGATGATGGTACCCAAAAGCAGGGCCAGCACACCCCGGTCGGCGATGATGCCCATACCCGGGGCGTTAAAAAATTCGATATACCCTTCGGGTAATTCCACGTGAATGCGGGAAAACACCTGGCTGTTGAGAAAAGTTTGGACAGCCCGTTCCCAAGAACCTTGATGAGACACCCCATAATCCGCCCCGGCTATTTGAAGAATCTCCAGGGGTGAACCGCTGGGCGCCAAAAGCCCCTCCCGGAGGCCTTGGGAAACCAGGGCCAAGGGGGACAGTTCCAGGGACTTATGGAACCGTTCCGGCCAGGAACACCGGATGAAAAGCCAGCCCCCCAGGGCGGGGTTCAGCCAGTTGGACCCCAAGCCCCCGAAACTATGCTTCACCACAACCATAGCAAACACCGCCCCCATGACCGCGTAGAGGGGATGCAAGTTATTCGGTAAAAGAAGGACCAGCACCAGGGCGGAGGCTACGGCACTCCCATCCCGGACCATGCCGGCTCGCTCGGTTCTGAAATAAAACAAAAACTCCGTAAGTACCGCCCCCAGGACCGTACTCAAGGCGATGAGCAGGGACGCAAAGGAATCTTTGAGGGAAGACTGAAAAATGGCTAAGGCCGCGCACAAACTCACCAGCCACATCCGCCCCGCCGTAGGCCGGGTGAGGTGCACCTGGGCCCGGCGGCACCATAACCGGTCTTGTTCCGGCATATTAGGCTCCCCTCAAGGCGGCGTTTACCAAGGCGAACCGGGAAGGACACACCAGATCGCAGCAACCGCAACCGTGGCATTGCGAGGATCCACCGGGGCCTGGTTCCGGCTTTTCCTTCTTGTACCTATGCTTAAAGACTACCAGGGCCTTGTATAAGGCTTCGGGGTCCAAACCCACGGGGCACACGGTTCTACAGGCCCCACAGCCGATACAGCTGCGTACCACCGTACCGCCGGTTTGTTTAGCCGAGAGAGCGCTCAGGGCATAGGTGGTTTTAATCACCGGTCCGTCCAGATTCTTTTCTAAGACCCGCCGGCCTGAAAAAGGCGAGCCCAGGATAATCCGCTGGACTTCACCGATAAAGCCGCCGCATTCCGCGAATAGATCCCCTATCCGGGTTCCGATCCGTACCCTCATAATCTGGGGTTTTTTGACCGCCGAACCACCCACCGCCACATAGCGGTCCAGAATAGGCCGGTGTAAGACCAAGGCGTCCCGAACCGCCGCCAGGGTAGCCGGTCCTTGAATGAGCAAGGACCCTAAAGCCTGCACGGGATGCTCTCCTTTGCCCTGCTTTTCATAGGAACGTAGGGCCAGTTCCAATTCCCGGTCATTGCGCTGAGGATACCGGGAACTGACCAAGACTAAGGACGAAGGCAGCGTATAGGCTTGAGCTTCGGAGAGCAGCATAGTCCCAAGCTTCCTTTCTTTGGCGGAAACCGCATAGACCACCTGGCTCGCCCCGCAGGCCCGTCCCAATATGACGCTACCTTCGGCCACCGCCTGAGTTCGTTCCCGGCATAGCACCTGATCCGCCACGAGCCAGGGGTCGTCAAACACGCACCGGACCACCAAGGTCCGGGGTTCCGGAAGGGCGGACCAAGACGCGAACCGATCCGCTAAGGGATGGCCCGGTCCTTCCATCTCCACAATGCCATAATCGATAAGCCGCTGCTTAAGCTCCTCCGCCGTTAAGGTTTCCCAAGGGAAGCGCTCTTCCGCTTTGCCCAGCTGATCAAAGCTCCCTTTAAGGCGGATAACCAGGCCTTCATTGGTAATACCCTCGCCCATTTCCCAGGAAACCGTCCGAACCACCTGGCCCGGCACGGTGGCATGAATATGCGCCGAAAGCGACCCTTGAGCGCGGCCTATGAGCATCCCTTCCCGAACCGGGGAACCTCCGGACACCAGGGGCACAGCCTTGGCGCCGGGATGCTGTACCAGGGGTATAACCGATAAAACAGGAAGAAAGGCCACTACACTGGCCCCTACGGGAGGCGCGGTAGGGTCGGTAAAGTGCAGCCCCCCTTGAGGAAAGGTATATACTTTCATGCGGCTATCCGTTTTTCATTATATATCACACGGTTTCTCTTTTTTCCAGTCTGTTTGAAGGCGCTGAGAACCGTACTATACAAACCCGGCGCCATAAGGAACACGAGAAATCCGCCAATCGTAAGAGCCGTAACCGTAAGCATCGTGATATGACTGGGCACGCCCTCTGGGGTATAGCTAAACCCTTCAAGAAACGCGACGAGTTCTGCCAGGGGAAAGGGCGGTGTGGCCGGCGGCGGCTCTAAATCCTCCGATACTTCCTCCTGAGTGATGAACCCGTCCTCCCCTACGCGGTAGGAGTGATAGGGCCATGCCCCAAGTTCCCTCGGATAGTCCATCGCCATACTGGCTTGCAGGGGAAGCAGGGAAAAAGAAGCCTGGTACCGGGCATGGGCTTCATAGTTCCGCTCGTCCAGAAGGTACTGGGGGTCCGTGATAAGCCCTCTATCCTCCGCAGCATGGGGTCCCTCATACAGCCAGGGACCATAGAGGGCAATCAGGACGGCCAGGGCAAAGGGAAGAACTGTCCGGTTCACCGGCCCCCCGGAGGCGCTCTCCATGATCCGCACGGGCATAAACCGTACATGGTTCTGGGCCTTCCCTTGGTTTGTTTCCAGCCAGAGGACCCGCGCGATCATAAGGGCGCAACAGGCCACACTCGCCATACCCAGGGGTATGAGGTTTTTCCCCAAAAGTTGCCCCCCGCTCTTCGCGGCTAGGGACCGGGCATACAATATCCCCAGGACAGCGGCCAAGAGCGCCGCCCCGGTAAAGAGCGCCGCCAAGGCAGGGTATACCTTATCGGGGCTCTTGGCCACTTCCCGTGCTTCACCCGCTTCCTGGCCATAACGGTGCGCGGCCCAGCGTTTACGCAAGGGGTCCGCAGCTATTCCCGTAAGGGCGATGATCGCCGCGTCCAGGGCAAAGCCCAACGGCCCAGCCAGTACCAAGGCCCCCAGGATGGGCAGCAACGCCGCCATGAGCGCCGGATCCGGTGAAAGGGCCAGCGCCACCCCAGCGGCCACCGCAAAGAGGAGAAAATACCCCAGGAAAGGCTTTTTCCTGCCTAAAAAAGTAAGGGAAAAGGGGATTTCTGGTAAAGCCTCGGCGAGGGAACCTTGAAACGCCCTCAGTTCTTGCGGGGACTTCGCTGAAAGAGGAATAAAGAAAAGCCGTTTTCCTTGGCGGACAAAAAAGGCCCGCAGTTTTTCCGCATATCCGTCATTGCGGGGGTCAAAGGGTTCCAGACGATCCTCGTACGCATCCAAGGGTATCTGCTGTAGGGTCCCAAAGTCATCTAAAAGCACCCATTGATTAGACTCAGACAAAACCTCCGGGGTACGTGCTTGAGACTTAAGGAGTTCGCCGATATGCCGGTCCGCATAGGAGGCATCCACCATAAGGACCGCATACTCCTGAGGGTTTTCCCGGGGCCTAAGGGTGAGGACTAACAGGGCTATACATCCCCCAAGGCCCAGGGAGAGCAGCCCGGTGAAGAGCGCCGGCTTCCCCAAGGGTATGGGCCGCAGTTTTATGGTCATACGCCGCAACCCTACAGACTCGCGTATGCCGCGGCAATGAATATCCCCAGGAAGGCTCCTACCACGACTTCCAGAGGCGTATGGCCTTGCACCTCTTTGACCGGATGATAT
>JAITJK010000161.1 GCA_031278935.1 Spirochaetaceae bacterium
ATGATAATCATTGTCGCCGCAGTGGGGATTCTGTTACTGATCGCCACAGTGGCCTTTTTGTTGATGGGCCGTATTAATAAGCCCGGGGGGGGGCCTACTCCCCGCAAACGGGCCAAGAGCCAGGAACTGTTGTTAAAACAGGCCAATAAACGGCTTGAACAAAACCCCCGGGACCCGGAAGCTTTGACTGTTGTCGGAGAGATTTATTTTCAAGAACAAAATTGGGAGGCGGTCTTTAAGACCTACGAAATCCTGGTCGAAGTATCCCTTTCCAACAAGGATCTTAACGAATTTGATATCCAGTTTCGCTATGGGATTTCCGCGTTACAGTTGGAAAAATTCGAGGAGGCCTATAAAGCCTTGCTCTTAGCCCGGTCCCTACAGCCCACCCATTTTGACGTAAACTATAACTTGGGGGTCCTGGAATTTCAACGAAAAAGCTATGAAAAAGCCGCCTATGTGCTCATTCAAGCCTGCAAACAGAACCCTGAGCATCCCCAGGCCCTGCGTTATTTGGGAGATTCTTTTGTCAATCTCGGTAAATACAAGGAAGCCCTGCCCCTCATCCGCAAGGCCATTGAGTTTGCCCCGACGGATAAGGAATGTATGTATACCCTGGCCACCTGTTATTCTGAGCTGGGCCGGATCGATCAAGCTCTGGGGATATTCATGCATCTACGCCTGGATCCGGTGCTGGGGGTCAACGCCTGTCTGCAAGCGGGGCTGATTCATATTGCCCAGCATCAAACGGTGAACGCCATTCAAGACCTTGAAATTGGCCTCAAGTATGAAAAAACCGCTCCCTCGGAAGTGCTGATAGAGTTACGATACCATTTGGCTACAGTATATCTCGAACAAAATGAAATAGGCAAAGCCCTAGCCTTACTGGAGCTTATCCGCCGGGAGAATCCGGGGTATAAAGATGTCGTCGCCTTAATCGACCGGTACCAGGAACTCAACGCCAATAAGAATTATCAGGTTTTCATGCTGGCACCCAGCGCGGATTTCATCGCCCTATGCCGGAAGATCGTGTTAAGTTATTATGTGCAAGGGAAAGTAAAAATTCTCAATATTTCCAATACCAGAAGCGAGTGGGTGGATATCATCACGGAGGTGGAGACCGCCAAATGGTCGGATACGATCATGTTCCGATTCATCCGCACCCTGGGCTCGGTCGGGGAATTGGTGGTGCGGGATTTTCATGCCCGTATCAAAGAAGTAAAAGCCGGGAAGGGCATTTGCCTGAGCTGCGGTAAATTCTCTGAGGAAGCCCGGCGCTATACCGAAGCCCGGATTATTGACTTGATAGAAAAAGACCGGCTTATGCAAATCTTGAATACCGTAGATACCCGGATCAATTCTTCGGCGGCCAAGGCCCATAAATAACACGGGGCCTTTACGGATCCGGTAAACCGGTCTTCCAAGGCCCCTGTTTGTTGTCTTTTGGAATACCGCACCTGACAGGACGCGTTTATCCGCCTCTTGCCGGTACCGATCGCTACAATGCGAGGTCTATATAGATAAGAATCCGCCTACCAGCCATTGCCATAACCAACATTCCGATCCCGCCGGGGTTTGTCCATTGCTTCGTTCACCCGCAGCTGACGGCCTTCAAATTCCCGCCCGTTAGTACCGGCAATAGCGGCGCTTGCTTCTTCGTCACTACCCATTTCGATAAATCCAAATCCTTTAGAATTGCCGGTTTCACGATCAAAAATGATCTTAGCCGAGGCAACACTTCCAAAACCTGAAAACAGGTTCCGAAGCCCATCTTCGGTCGTGTTGTACGAGAGATTACCGACATACAATTTCTTGGCCATTGAGAAAATTCCTTCACCCAGATTAAACCAGCCCATGCTGATTTGATGCGTCCGGGCACGCTGTTATTCACGCCCACTAACTATGGACGACTCCAAACCCCCTAAGGAGTTTATGGGATGCAAAAAATAAGGGAAAACGGGATCGCGCAGAACATTGAGGGGAGAAAAGCAGAATCCTTAAACTTTTGAAAACTGGCAGATCTAAAACAGAATCACCATACCATAGCATATTCAAAAACGTTATCCTATTATTATCTTAATCATAGCCCCCTTTTTTGATCCCGTCAAGCCGTATGGACGTTTTTTGTATATTTTTTATAAATTTGGTAATAACCTATTGCGCCTCCCTTTTGCCGTCCCCGCCCACTTCCAGGGTGTATCCTAGATAAGGTATAGTAAGCCTATGTTTGATGACTGTATTATTATGGCTGGCGGGTCCGGTACCCGACTCTGGCCCGCCAGTAACGCCAAACGGCCTAAGCAGTTTTTACCAGCCTCCCGGGATGAGCGGGGAAGCGCCACCTTTTTCCAGGCAGCCCTGGAACGGGCTTTGGCGGTACTTGATCGCCGGGGACGGATCATCGTCATTGCCGGCGCCGCCCACGCGCCGGGTATCATCGAGACCTGCGCTCGTATGGGTACAGCCCTCGCGGAGCGGGTGGTCCTCATCCCGGAACCTAAGGCGAACAACACCGCTGCGGCCATTGCCCTGGGACTTACCTATGTGCAGCGCTTGTCTACGGAGGAGCGGACTATCTTGGTCCTCACGAGCGATCATAGCATTCAGGACCTAGAAGCCTTTACCGCCAATGCCCGTACTGCCGCAGCCTTTGCCCGGCAGGATCGCTTAGTGGTTTTCGGCATTCCGCCCCGTTCGGCGGCAACTGGATACGGGTATATCGAGGCCGCGCAAAGGCTCATCCCCCCTGATGCCGCTCAGTCTCCAGTGTTCCAGGTCGCGTCCTTCCGGGAAAAACCTGCATCCTCCGTGGCGGAACATTTTGTGGCGGCGGGAAACTTCTACTGGAATTCCGGGATGTTCGGCTTTTCCACGGATTTTATGGCTCGCGCCTTTACCCGTTATGCCCCGGACATCATCGCCCCCTTTGCCGCCCTCCCTAAGCCGGATGAGGGGGCCTATCAGTATACCCAAGGGATACGGTTACTTGATCCCTGGCCGGGTTTAGCTGCGGTCTATGAACAGGTACGCTCGATTTCCTTTGATTATGCCATAGGAGAGCGGTGTACCCAAACGGTGATGGTGGCTGCGGATTTTGCCTGGCTGGATGTGGGAAGCTGGGATGAATACGCGCGTTTGGTGGGGGATCCCCAGTCCGAGGTATACCAAAGCGGCGGACAGGGGTGTTTCGTGGACGCCGATATACCCGTGGCCCTGTGCGGGGTAGAGGATCTTATCGTGGTGGCCCGTTCCGGGAAAGATGGCGCGCCGCCCTCGGTACTGATTGCCAAGCGCGGGGAAACCCAGCGGGTACGGGAGATTGTGGAGCAGATTCGCGGCGCCGGCAGGACAGACCTCCTTTAGGCCCAGGGATGCGAGGGTTTTGTGTTTTTATAATATACAGAGCCCCGGGGCTGTGGTATACTAAGGTAATCGAAAAATAAAAAAGAGAGACACCCTAATCCGTGGTTTTGCGGGTTATACTTACATGAAAGCGAGGTTTTACTATGGTTATTCTTACCCTGAATTGCGGATCCTCCTCTGCCAAATATCAGGTATACGACTGGGATGCGAAGGATACGCTGGCCGTAGGGGTGGTGGAAAAGGTTACCTTTCCGGGTTCTTTTATTGGGCATAAAGCCAAGGGCAGGGAAGAGTACACGGTCAAGCATGACTGCCCCACTCATACGGAGGCGGTGAATCTCATCATCAAGACCCTAACGGATCCGGAGTACGGAGTTATCAAGGACATGAGCGTGATCAAGGCCGTAGGACACCGGGTACTGCATGGGGGAGACAAGTTTACCAAGTCGGTCATTGTAGACGATGCGGCCATGAAGGCCTTCAATGAGGTGAAGGACCTGGGGCCGCTGCATATTCCGGCCAATCTTATGGGCATCCAGGCGGCGAAGAAAGTGCTTCCCGATGTGCCCCATTGCGCGGTGATGGACACGGCCTGGCATCAAACCATGCCCCCAGAATCTTTTCTCTACGCCATGCCCTATGAATGGTACGAGAAGTATGCAGTCCGCCGCTATGGATTTCACGGAACCTCTTTTCTGTATACCGCCAAGCGGGCGGCGGTGTTGCTAGGCAAGGACCCCTTCAAGACAAACCTGATCATTGCCCATCTGGGGAATGGGTCTTCCATAAACGCGGTGAAGGACGGTTGTTCCTTTGATACCTCTATGGGGATCACCCCGCTGGAGGGACTTATCATGGGTACTCGTTCAGGAGATGCGGACTTAGCCGCGCCGTTTTACGTGATGCGGAAGACCGGCATGAGCGCCGAGGAGATAGAGAGCGCTCTAAACAAGAAGTCCGGTCTTTTGGGAATCACCGGCAAGTATGCGGACCGCCGGGACATTCAGGAAGCGGTGTTGCAAGGGGATGACCGGGCGCGACTTGCCCAAGACATGGAAGCCTACCGGGTGAAGAAATACATCGGTGGGTACAAGGCCATCCTGGGCCGGGTAGACGCTCTGGTCTTTACCGCAGGGGTAGGAGAATTCGCCGCCTTTATGCGGAAGAAAATTCTCCAAGGCCTTGAGGGGCTTGGTATGGTGTACGATCCGGTAAAGAACGATCTTTCCCATACGCGGAATACCGAGACCCGGATATCCACGGATACCTCTCCCATACCGATTTTCGTGATTCCCACGGATGAAGAACTGGTTATGACCGAAGACGCCTACGCCTTGATGCAAGGGACCTACGACGTTCATACGAAGTTCACCTATTCCTTCCAGACTAAAGCCTATGTAAACAAGGGACGGGCTACGGGTCTTAAAGAAGAACTGGCCAAACACCCTGAACTAAAATCCATCATCGCTACCTGCTCTTGAGCCACTTGTCGTGGAGGCATATTGGGGGCCGATTGGTTAGGCCTCCCTTCGTTCCTCCCTCTTGCGGGGCGTCATGGCGAGGGTAGACGAGGCGATCCAGTGTGGTGATGGCCTATCTGGATCCCTTGGCTCCTCGCTTTTGCCACGGACTGTTTCTTCTTTATCGAACAAATGCCTTCCGGCAGTCCGGGTGTTCCTGCAGCTTAACGCTTTTTCTTTCGTTTCCTTGCCGCCTCCAGGCATTCCCGCGTAAAAATTACCACCGAGAGACCGGGATAGGTGATTTCGGCCCGCAGCCGCCGGGCGTTTTCCGGGATGAGAGGCTTTTTCGCTTCCAGTTCGATAAGATGCTCCTCAGCAAGCCCCAGGCCCCGAATGAGGTCCCGGAGTTTCGTCGAGAGAATCATGGTTTCCTGACAGCCCGTCATAGCCACTGTGGCATTGTCCAGGATAACTAAGGTCATGGCGGTCTGGGTCGCCACGGCGTCAATAAGTCCGGTGATCCCTGAATGCAGAAAGGTGGAATCCCCGATAACCCCTACCACATGGCGAATCCCCGCGTCCGCAGCTCCCCTAGCCATACCCACCGACGCACCCATACACACGATGGACTCAGGCATCCCATAGGGCGGCATGGCCCCCAGGGAATAGCAGCCAATATCCGCCGTAACTGCGGTGTTTTCTAAGCCCTCCAGAGCCTGCTTAATGGTTTCATAGCTATCCCCGTGGGGACAGCCTTGGCACAGCTGAGGAGGCCGGTTCGGTAGGGACGGTAGAACCAGTCCCTGGGATACCACACTCGGCCGGGGTGGAAGACCCAGACCGCGCCGCACCTGATCCGGATCCAGTTCCCCAGTCCGAGGAAGGGAACCGTCTAGTTTCCCGGAAATACGGCAGGCTGTGGGCAAAAGTCCCCGGAGCTTGGCTTCGATGAAGGGCTGGCCCTCCTCGATGACCAGGACCTGTCGAGCCTCCTGGCAAAGCTCTTGGATTAGAGCCACGGGAACCGGATATGCGCCGATGTGCAGCCGGGCCGGGAGCCGCCCCCCGCGAGAGCGGGAGAGGTCGTCCAGGTTTTCTTCGTAGTAGTTCCCCCCTAGACCTGCGGTGATGATGCCCCAGGACCGATCCCGGCCTTCCTGTTCCAGGCGATTCTGGGGATGAGCCTGAGACCACAGGAGGAGGTCCTCCTGCTTCTCGATTAGGGCCGCATAGTTCTTCCGGGCGAACCCGGGAAGGAGCATCCACTGGGTCTTGTCGGTTACTTTTAACAGGGGATTTTGCTTCCTCTCAGGGTCTATGGACACGCCGGCCCGAGCATGGGACAAGCGGGTGGTCATACGAAGCAACACGGGCAGATGAAACCGCTCGGACAGATCAAAGGCTTCCCGGCTCATCTCGTAGGCCTCCTGCTGATTCCGGGGTTCCAGGCAGGGAACCAGAGCGAAATCCGCATAAAACCGGGAATCCTGCTCGTTCTGGGAACTATGCATCCCCGGATCGTCTGCCACCGCCAGCACCAAGCCTCCGTGGATCCGCAACAGGCTGCCGTTGATGAAAGGGTCTGAGGCCACGTTAAGGCCTACGTGTTTCATAGTAACCAGGGCCCGCCGGCCTGCGAAGGATACCCCTAGGGCTGCTTCCAGGGCAGTCTTCTCGTTGGTACACCATCGGGCTATAGGCCCGCCCTGGGCGTATGCCTCGAGCAGGTATTCCATAATCTCCGTGGAAGGGGTTCCCGGATACCCATAAGAGGCGCTTACCCCGGCATGGAGGGCCCCCAGCGCCAGGGCCTCATCCCCTAATACAATCTGTTCCATTTTTTCTCTCACTTCTTATAGCGTTTAGTTTGTAATTGGCTTATTCTCTTGCTCGTTTTTTGTCATATAACCTGAGGGCCGTAAGTCCCTCTCCCAATCTCGCTCCCCCTCTATGCCTCCACGACAGGTTGGCCACGGCAGGTGGTGGCTTAGGCAAAGGCCTGATCCACGAGAGATTGTTCAGGAGCCCGGGTAAAACGGGAAACCACCGGTACCACCAGAAAGGGAACCAGGATAGCCAAAGAGGCGGCTAAGGGAGAATGAGCCGCCCCTAGGACAAAAAACAAGATGATTTCCGTGGCCAGCCCGGATAACAGTCCCGCGTAGGCCCCGGCTTTAGTGGCTCTCTTCCAATAAAGACCGTAGATATAGGGAGCGGCAAAGGCCCCTGAAACCGCCCCCCAACTCAAGGACATGAGGGTTACGATAAAACTGAACTGAAACCGGGATATGAAATAGGAAATCATCACAAAAATCGCAGACAGAAACCGCATCATCCCTATAGACCGGTCTTTGCCGCTCTTGGGCTGTACCGGAGCGGGATAGAGATCAATGGCCACCGAAGAAGAGGAAACCAATACCAGGGAGGAAAGAGTGGACATGGACGCGGAAAGGACCAAGAGAAGAATTAATGCCATAAGGGCTTCGGGCAACCGCTCGGTGAGCAGGGTGGGCACAATCGAGTCGTAGAGAATCCCCCCGGAGGCGTTTTTCGGGAGGCTCTCCGGGGTGAAAAAGGCATGAGAAAAGATTCCCGTGAGATACGCCGCAAAGCCGATAACCAGGGAAAACACCGTGGTAACCACCGCAGCCCGGGGAATCACCTGTTCGTTCTTGATGGCATAAAACTTCTGGGCCATCTGTGGCAGGCCCCAGGTTCCGAAACTGGTCATAAACACCAGAGACAGGATGGTTATGGCCGAGGGCCGGGCTGCCGCTGGGACGTGCAGGGGATACTGGTCCCGTACCTTTCCAAGAATCTCCCAGAGCCCCCCTTCTTGGGCCGTCAAGACCGCCACCATGGCGATAGCCCCCACAAACATCACCAGGCCCTGAATAAAATCCGTAATTGCTATGGCAAAGTAGCCCCCTAGAATCAGGTACACCCCGGTAAAGGCGATCATAACGAGCAAGGCCATATCGTAGGGAATGTGAAACACCGCTTCAAACAGGTGCCCTAAGCCCTTGAACACCGATGCGGAGTAGGGCAGAAGGAAGAAGAAGATCACCGACGCTGCCAGAGGCCGCAGGTGTTTGGCGCCGTACCGTTCCTGTAGATACGCAGGCATGGTCATGGTGTCCAGGTTCTGGGTCATGCGCCGGGTCCGGCGGGCCAGCACTACCCAGGCGGCCAGGGCGCCGATGAGTCCGTTGCCCAGGGCGATCCACAGGGCTTTAAGGCCGAACTGCCAGCCCTGGGTACCGGCAAAGCCGATGAAAAGGACCGCAGAGAAGTAGGAGGTTCCGTAGGCCACCGCCGAAACCCAAGGGCCCATAGTCCGGCCTCCCAGGAAGAAATCTCCCAGAGTTTTGGTTTTCCTCATCCCCCAGATGCCAATACCGGTCATCAGGAGCAAGAACACTACCAAAAACATGATACCGTACACTAGTGCCTCCTCGGTGCCTGTAAGTCTATCACCGGCTGCGGATTTATACTAGAGTCATAGGGTATTTATAAAAATACCTTATATAAAACATACGTTGCAAGCCCGAACTGCGGCTGAAAGATTAAAAACAGAAATTAAAAAGATTTACAAACTTATAATAGGGTAAAAAAGTATATGTTGTTTTATATCATTGCAGAAGAACAAATACCTATCCTGTGGTTTAACGCCTCTATCCCTAACCATGCGGCCTACCGCAGGGGTCACTGGTTGATCCCTTTTAGCCGTTCCATCTTACCCCGATAAAAGGTGGAGGTTCCCTGGCCCTCGTCTATGGCCTGTTGCATGAGCTCCCGCACGGCCTGGGCAAAATCCCGGACGGACTCGGAGGAGAGGGCCCCCTTTTCGTCCCGGCGGATAAATCGAGAGGGATACACCGGGTCCAGAATCCGAATCCGCTTCAGGGGCAGAGACCGGCCTAAGCAGGTATAGGCCTTGAAAGGACCTTCGGAAAAAATACTCACCAGGGGAATAACCGGAATATCCAGTTCTGCGGCAATGAAAAAAGCCCCGGGTTTAAAGGACTCTATCCGTTGGTTGTATATATAGCACTCCCCTTCGGGATAAAAATGGATAAACCGCCGGTACTTGAAGGCCGTCTCGCTGAGTTCCAGCATCTTTTGTAGGCCCTGCCGGCCCGGTGGCAGGGGCACCCCTCCCAAAAGACGGATAAAGGTCCCCAGCACCGGGGTTTCCACGGTCTCTTCCAGCAAGGTATGCCAGGTGCGTCGAGGCAAAACTGCACCGCTCACGGAAATAGGGTCCAAGAAGGTGGTGTGGTTGGATACCAGAATAGCCCGGGAAAGGCCGGAAAGCTTGTTCCGATCCTCGTAGCGAATACCGTACAGGATAAGATTGATGAGGTGCGCCAAAGGCCACAAGGCGTAAAAGGTTATAGACGAGGCGATTCTAAAAGGTAGAGAACAATTAAGAAGGGAATCGCCGTGTTTATAAGCCATGCTGCTTGAGGTGGCTCGCGCCTATGGGGAAGACCCGTCGCTCTTTCGCAGGGTCTGGACAAACTGGTTGGTGGGATAGAGGCCCAGGGCCTTTTGCAGCCACAGCTCGGCTTCGGTGTGGCGCTTTTGCTGATAATAGGCATACCCAATGGCGCTATAAACATTGAAGCGGTCGTCCTTCTCTAACACCAGATCCCCCTGATTAATAATGTCCTGCATCATCTGAATCCCTCGCTTGTAGTTATGAAAAGGCGCGGGGGCATACACGTACCGGGCAGCGATCATAATCCGGGCCGCACCGTTGCGGCGGTCCAGTTCCAGGGCTTTTTTGGCGTAGGTCTCTACCTTGCCACCGTTGGCCAGGGCGTAAGAGACGGGCCGGACCGCACAGGACTGGGAGATATGCTCCGCCAGCATCTGATAGCCCTCCGAGGTCTCCGCCTCCTTTAGGGCGGCGTTGGCCCAGCGTATCCCCTGCTCGTACTGCTGCGCGGCCTCGTCTTTCCGGCCCTCATACTGATAGGCTCGGCCCAGCATATAGGCGCAGCGGGAAAGGGTGAGATACCGGGCCGGGCCATGGAGGTTTTTCTCGGTTTCTTTCCGGGCCTTTTCATACAAGGGCGAGAGGTCGTCCGCACTCAGGGTCTGTTCATACACCGCTTCCCGCAAGGGAATAAACCAGGGCGCCAGGGAATCCCCGTACAGACCCATACCCGGCGCCACCGTTACCAACGCACCGGCTAAGAGCACTACCATCCTGTTCACCTGCAACTCCATCCTCCCGGGGCTTTCCCCGCCCCGCAGGGCAGGGGGAGCAAGCCCCGGATAAAAATCCAGCTTAGGGTATCCAGCGCGGACGCAACAACCCCTGAAGCCGCTCATAGGGGATCAGGACCTCCACAGGACCCATCACATAGGGGCCTATTTCATAGGGGTCCCAGTGGAACCCCAAGCCCGCCGGGGCAAGGAAGCAATTCGCCGGTACTTCCGGGTCATCGGTCAAGAACCCGCCCTCGGTAAGAGGCACGTCCGGTTCAAGGCCCGCTTGCGAGCGCAAGGCCTGGGTAATCAGGGCCTGCACACCGGGCAGGGCGTCCGCCTCCAGCAGGTCCCCCAGGGTGAGGGCCTGTACGCCCTGGGCATCCAGGGAAAGGACGGTATAGCGCTTTTCCGTCATACCGTGGGCGCCTCCCTGGTAATATTCCAGGTTCCGGCTTATGACCCACACCTCTGGCTCAAGGAAACGGGCCTCCCAGGTCTCGCTAAACTCCCAATTCAGGGATTCAAGTAACTGCTCCTCCTGTTCCTGGGGATCCATCACCTCGGAACTCTGCATGGCGAGATACTGCTGTGCATACAGGTCTATACGCCGTTGGGTATAGACTGTGGGGTCCAGGCCGTCGTATAAGAGGGCATGAATCTCTTGACTCTGGGGACCCATCGCTTCCAAGACGCGTATACCTACGGTCATGCGCGGGCTTTCGTCCCCTGCTTCGGGATAGAGGGGCAGGACCCGCTCTTCGGTACGGCTTAGGAACTCCTCCGGGGCCGTACTGGGGGCATCGGCGGTCTTAGGGGCGCTGGCGCATCCGCTTATAAGCAGGAAACTCACGACCCAGAGCGCCAGGAGGGACAGAAGTCCCTCTTTTCGCTTGTGTTTCATCGATTTCATAGGATTAAATATACTCCATTTATGACGGACTATCAGGTATAAATCCGGATCAGGACAATTCCATCATTTCTTGTCCGGTTTTGGTATAGACCATGGTGTCCGGCGGCACTGAGGCGGTGATCCACACATTCCCCCCAATGATCGAGCCCCGGCCAATCACGGTTTCGCCCCCCAGGATCGTAGCCCCGGAATAGATGGTTACGTTATCTTCGATGGTGGGATGCCGTTTCTGGTGGGCCTTTTCTTTTTTGACCGACAGAGCCCCCAGGGTAACCCCTTGGTACAGTTTGACATTCCGGCCTATCACCGTAGTTTCCCCAATAACCACCCCGGTACCGTGGTCAATGAAAAAAGATTCCCCGATGGCCGCCCCGGGATGAATATCAATACCCGTACGGCCGTGGACCACTTCGCTCATCATGCGGGGGATCAAGGGTACCCGCCGGTCCCAGAAGAAATGGGCCAGTCGGTGTACGGTGATGGCGTCGAAACCTGGATAGGACAGGATCACCTCTTCGATACTCTGGGCTGCGGGGTCTCCTTCAAAGGCGGCCTGCATATCCCGGGCCAAGGCCGCGCGGATATGGGGCAGTTCTTCAAAAAAGTCGTCCACCAAGAGCTCCGCCACGGCGTGACAGCCCGCATAGCCGCAGGATAAATCCTGGGCGCCCATGCGAGAGGCAAAAACCATGCTTTTTTCCACTTCCCGGATCAGTTCCCGGGCAATATGATAGGCCCTTTCTGCGGTATTTAAGTGCAGGTTATTATGATCCAGTCCTTCATGCTCCCGGAATCCGGGAAAAAGCAGTTCGTCTAGGCCCTGGAGGATGTCTTCAATACTCGCCCGACTGGGCAGATTAGCCCCGCCTGAATGGTTTACCAACCCGTGAGACCGGTAGGCCTCTACCAAATTCTCGATACTCGCCCCTAGCCGCTTCATTCCATCTCCTCCATTTCCAGGGGTTTTTGGGAAAAAAAGGCCTGAATCTGGGGTTCCTGGGCCGTGACCACCTGTTCTCCCATCTGGATGACTTCTTTTTTCCTAAAAAAATTGAAGGGGCTCACCTGATCCGCAGTATAGAGGGTCAGATCCGCAGCGGCGGCCTTGCGTTCCATGAGGTTAATCACCACTTCGATACTCCGGTACACGATATGAGGCCCGGTTTTCAGGTCTGAGGCCGGTACGGTCTTAAAGTGGTACACGTCTACAGCCAAAACCCGCCGAAATCCCGCGTTTCGGGCAATATACACAGGCATATTGTTTGCCAAGCCCCCATCCACCAGGCATTGGGGCGGCGCGCCCTGGGTTTCTTCCACTAAAGGCTCAAAGAACCCTGGGAAAGACATGGAAGCCCGGATAGCCCGGGCCACAGACCCGGAACTAAAGACTAGCTCCTTACCTGAAACCAAGTCTACTGCGTTGCAACGGAAGGGTATCCTGGTTTGTGCGAAGGTCTTGCCTTTGGTTAGTTCTTCAAAAAGTTTCAGCAAGCCCTGGCCGGAATCCGCGCCCCGGCGGGTGGCAAAATTACCCAGGATTTGGCCGGTTTGGAACACCTTACCCACGGGGCCGTTCAGTTTAAAGACGAAGCTGTCCAAGTAAGCCGTGATATCAAAGTCTTCCAGCACCAGCCGGGTAAGCTCCTGGGGACTTATCCCGCAGGCGTAGAGTCCGCCCACGATGGCCCCCATGGAGGTACCCACCACGAGGGAGGGTTCGGGGAAGCCTCGATCCGCGAAGGCCTTCAGGACCCCGATATGGGCAAGGCCTTTGGCCCCGCCTCCGGAGAGTACCAGGGCCCACTGGTGGGTTTTATTTTTTTTATCTTGCTTATCCTGCTTCATAGTTCAGCACATACCGGCTTTGCTATCCCGCAGGATAGTAACGGGCTTTATCATAAGGTTTTCTACAGAGTAGTATATTTTGTCATCCTAAACAACCACCTGCCGTGGGGCATATTGGGGGGCTGCGTAGTTAGGACAAGGCCGTACGTCCCTTCATTTTTGCTACGAACCGTGCCTTTTTATGGGATAAATTGATTGCATTTTTGTGTGCCGTCATAGGTTGGTGTATAGGCTGTTCTTTTTTTATGAGGGATACCACCGGATTATCTTGTAAGGAGAGGGGTTTCAAGCCTATATCCCTAACCCCGCAGCCTGCTACGCCTCTAGGGCAGCGGGGACCGGTGGCAGGCGGGCGTTCATGATGAGCATTTGCAGACGGTTCTCGATGTTCGCATAGCTCATGTCCGGGTCATAATCCAAGGGCAGCACCTGGATACCGGGATACTCCTCCTTGATCGGCTTTATGAGACCTCGGCCGCAAAAATGATTGGGCAGACAGCCAAAGGGTTGTAAGATCACAAAAGAACGAATCCCTGTGGCGGCGTGATGCAGAATATCTGCAGCAATGAGAAACCCTTCCCCAGACTGGATGGAGTGGTGAATCAGATGATCGCTTAAATCCGCTATCTTATTCAGCCGAAGAGCCGGCTCGTACACGGGATGCCGGGACGCGATCTTTTCCATCAGGTCTAGGGCATAATCCATGTAGGCGTCCCCCCCAAAGGCGTACAGCATATCTCCCAGGGGATGGCGCACCTTAAAATCTTTCATCTCTGAAATGGTGTGAAAAAGCATCAGATTCCGGTAAATATCGTACATCCGCGGCAGTTCCACTTCCATATCGTTCTTTTCCAAGTACCGTTCAATGTTGTAGTTGCTTCCCGAATGGAACACCAGCAGGTACTCGCCGGTAATAAACACCCGATTCTTTCGCACCCTCCGGTCGTAGCCCACCGCGCACAGGGCGGTTACGGCCTTTTTGTAGGCTTCAAGGGCCCCTATCATACCCTTATGCTCCATAGCCGTAACCACCGCACCCTCGCCTGCTTCCACCACTCGGTCGGTTTCCCCGGGGGTGAGTTCGTAGGGGCGGATTTTGCGCCGGAGATTGTCCAGAATCTCCAGCATGATCATGCACCAGGAAATTTTCGCATACGTGAGCTGGTTAAAACGGTAGCCCGGATGCATATCTTTAGCGTCCGAGAAGTTGGTGGACAGAATCGGTACCTGGGGAAAACCCGCGTTGTCCAAGGCGCTACGGGTTAGGGCCATATAGTTCACCAGCCGGCAGTCGCAGTTGGTCTTGCCTGTGCCCACCACCACCTGGTCAGGGTCGTAGCGCCCACTTTTCAAGGCCGCGATGGCCTCCCCGATAATCATTTGAGCGGGAAAGCACGAGTCGTTGTGTACATACCGTTTGCCGTACCGCATGGCCTCCTTACCCCCCAAAGGCAGAGCCTCCGCCTTAAGCCCCTCCCGGCGCAGCACCGCGGTAAGGATATTGCAGAACCCCGGAGTTACGTTGGGCACCAGCACGGTCTTGCGTTTCCGGTCCTCCCGGGTGAACTTGGTCCGGTAGGGGTCCGTAAGGGGGAGGATGGGGCGTTCCGCAGCCTGCTTACGCCGAAGGCGCACGGTTTCCACAAAAGACCGGACGCGGATCCGCAAGGGCCCGGAAATATCGCTTTCGTCCAGCTTAAGGATAAGCGGGGATTTACCGGACATTTCCCGCAGAATCCGGGTTATTTCGTCGGTGTGCAGGGCGTCGTGGCCACAACCGAAACTAAAAAGCTCCACGTATTCCAAGGCGGGATGCTCCGCCGTGATGATGGCCCCGGCCAAAAGCAGGGCGTGGTTGTTGTTGACAATGTCCAGTCGGGTCCGGTCCAGCTCCACCTTATGCACATTCGGCAGCGCGTCCACGGTCAGTACCGGTATACCCATGGCGGTAAAGTATGAGGAAAGGTTGTGATTCACCAGGGTATCAAACTGATAGTGCCGGCCTGCCAATACCACGGCAAAGCGCCCTTCTTTCTCGGTTTGACTGATGATGCGAGCGGCTTCCCGGGTAAGTTCGGCGTTGAAGGTGGAAAGAGCCTTCTCGCCCTGGGCAATTGCCTTACGGCAGAGTCCCGCAGGGATGCCAAAGGTCTCCTTCATGTAGCGACAGAGTTGCACGTCCCGGTCCCGAGAGCTGAACCAGTGGAATACCGGGGTATCCATAGGCAGATTCCAACGTCCCTCGGGATTGTCCGAATACTTGACAACTAAGGGATAGCCTTTTAACACGGGACAGGTGTAGGTGCTTTCCGGTTCGGGATTTTCTGAGGGTAGGCGGCAGAACAGAGGCATGAACACCCGGTCAACCCCGGCGGCGGCTAGGTCGTGCAGATGTCCGTGGACCAGTTTAGCCGGGAAACACACCGTGTCGGACGCGACAAAGGGGAGGCCCTCTTCAAAGAGGCGCCGTGAACTAGGCCGGGAAATCACGGTTTTGAAGCCCAGGGCGTGAAAAAGAGTCGTAAAAAAGGGCATGGTCCGCCAAAAATCAAAGGCCCGGGGTAACCCTATGGTCAAACCGCGCTCCGGGGCCAAGGGAGTAAAGGGATAATGACGGAAAAGCAGGGTTTCCCGCCATTTTATCATATCGGGAACCGACTCCATCTGGGCATTTACCTTGTTAAGCCGTTCCCTCAAGGCCGGATCCTGGGGATCCCCTGAGAGTTTTCCCCGTTCACAGCGGTTTCCCGTGATCCAGGTGAGGCCTGAGGAAAAGCGGACCAGGATGCGGCTACAGTTATTCGGACAGAAAGGGCAACGGACATCCGACTCTTGGGTGTAGTCGAAAGTCTTGAGGGCTTCAAAGCCGATGAACAGGGTCTTGCCCCGGAGTCCATGATAGGGGGTGGAAAATCCCTTTTCCGCGATCTCTCGCTTGGTTAACAGAGCGATACCGATAGCGCCCATCTCCCCGGGGTAGGGGGCCCGCAGCACCGGCTGGCCAATGTACTGCTCCATAGCCCGCAGCACCGCATCATTCCTGAAAGTGCCCCCTTGCACCACGATTTTTTTGCCCAGGGCAGCGAAGTTGGAAAGGCGCACCACCTTGGTAAACACGTTTTCGATGATAGACCGACAAAGGCCCGCCATGATATCCTCGGGCTGCTTACCGTTCTTTTGCTCAGTGATAATGGTACTGTTCATAAACACCGTACAGCGACTACCCAGTTCTGCGGGACTCTGGGCAGCGAAGGCGGCGGTGGCCACCGTTTGCAGGGGGATATTGAGGGTATGGGCGCAATGTTCCAGAAAAGAGCCACACCCAGAGGAACAAGCCTCGTTTACCGTGATATTGGTAACAATGCCGTCGCTGATGCTGATGGCCTTCATGTCCTGGCCCCCTATGTCCAGGATGAAGCTGACCTCCGGGGCAAAATGCCGGGCCGCTGCCGCGTGGGCCACCGTCTCCACGGTATGATAATCCGCGCCAAAGGCCTTGGCAAACAGAAGTTCCCCGTACCCAGTGGTTCCCACCGCCAGAATTTCCAGGGGAATCCCCGCCGCATCGTACTTGCCTTTGAGTTCCGAGAGTCCTTGCTGAATCACCCGTAGGGGTTCACCCCGGTTGTTGGCATAGAACCGGTCCACTACCTGTTCATTCTCGTCCAGTAGCACCAGCTTGCTCGTGGTAGACCCCGCATCTATGCCCAGGTAGACTCGCAGGGGCACTCCCGGCGTACCCGCGTAGGGGAGAAGGTCCGGCAGCTTATGGCGACGCTCAAAGGCTGCACGATCTTCGTCGCTGGAAAAGAAGGGTTGAACCTCCCGCTCTTCTCGCTCGGTGTCCCCCTGAATGTGGGAAAGAGCGTCCAGGGCTTTTTCGGCGTCCAGTTCCTGGCGCTCCGCAGCGAACATGGCGTCTACCGCCAAGGCTGCGCCATAAGCGATAAAGGTTTCAGGATTGTCCGGGCGGATGCAGTCCTTGTCGCTTAAGCCCAGGCGCTGGGCAAACACCCGGATCAGCGTAGGGTTGAAGGTCAAGGGTCCCCCCTCAAAGAGGATAGGGGCTTTCAGTTCCAGCCCCTGAGCGAGGCCGCCGATGGTCTGCTTGGCGATGGCGTGGAAAGTGGAAAGGGCAATATCTTGCGGGAGGCCTCCTTGGTTAAAGAGGGGCTGAATGTCGGTCTTGGCAAAGACCCCGCATCTCCCGGAAATTTCGTACACCGCACTCCCTTGGGCCGCTAAGGCCTCAAATTCTTCCACCGGTATCCGCAGCAGCGCCGCAATCTCGTCGATAAAGGCCCCGGTACCTCCCGCGCAAATACCGTTCATCCGCATATCCGACGCGGTGAGTTGCCGGGTATGCTGGTCATAATAGAAAAAGACGATTTTTGCGTCCTGGCCGCCCAATTCTATGGCCACCCGAGTCTGGGGGTAGAAGGTGCGAACCGCTATCGCGTTGGCCACCACTTCCTGCACATAAGGGGCATTCAGGGCCTGGGCGATGGGCTTGCCCCCAGAGCCGCACACCGCCGCATAAAACCGCGCGCCGGGAAACTGCTCCCCGATGTCCCACAAAAGGGCGGCAACCGTTTCCGCCTGGCAGGCATGATGCCGTTTATAGGCGGAAAAAAGTACGCTATTGTGCTGACCCTCCATCACCACAGCCTTGACGGTGGTTGAACCTATATCCAGGCCCAGACGCAGGGGCGAACCATTGAAAGCCATATTCATATTATACCTTTATATTTAGAGGAATGATCAACCGTACCGCGTCAATCCATCGCAGCCGTTTTGAAACCGGAACGCCGGAAAAAGGCTCCGTACCAAGTG
>JAITJK010000245.1 GCA_031278935.1 Spirochaetaceae bacterium
CGACCCTTATTCGCGTGTGTCTGCCCCCTACGTTTCACCCCCCCCCCCCGCGGCGCCCCGCGCCCGGGGCCGGGGGGGCGCCCGCGCCCCGCCCAAATCACTGAAGAAACCGTTGGGTCTGTACATGGTTTTTATGATACGTATAAGCTCTTGAACAAGTCAACCCCAGAGCAAGGTCAGTTGCTTTTTCTCACCAAAAAATTCGTAACAGGAACTATGAAAATCATGGTGGAAGCGATTCAGTGGCATAATCGATACCAGACAATCCTGGAGGCGCCCTTTGCACAACCTACCAGAGGTGTTGGACGATATTTTGGAAAACTGTCAGGTGCAGAAGATATGAATATGCTGAGGAAGCGGCCTTGCCCTGGGTGTAGGCTATTCCCGATTCTCCAATCGTCGAATACATTCTCACCGTCCTCAGGGATTGGGCTTGCCTTCTTTGGCGCTTTTCGACTACTATCAAGAACACTACAAAATTTAAGGAGATACGAACATGGAACTATCCGCTTTACAGCTAACCCGTTACCAGTACCGCCCCACCTGTCCCCGGGTCTTAGCTCAGGACCTTACCGCCATCGACCTCGCCCTGGGGGAGCCTACGGAATCCCTTGCGGATCAGGAGGCCTTGAAAGCCCTGTTCAAACATACCTACGGCCAAGCCCTGGTACAAATCGTGAACTGTACTGGAGAAAGCACAAAAAACCTGGGCCGCAAGCGCACCGTAGGGGTCATCCTTTCAGGGGGCCAGGCACCCGGGGGGCATAACGTCATTGCCGGCCTCTACGATGGCCTGAAACGGGGCAATCGAGAGTCCCGGCTCTACGGCTTTCTAGGCGGCCCCAGCGGGCTCATCGAAAATAAGGCCCAAGAACTCACCGACGCGATCATTGACGCCCACCGGAATACCGGTGGCTTCGATATGATTGGCTCAGGGCGGACCAAGATCGAAACAGCGGAACAGTTTGCGGCCTCCCTCAAAACAGCGAAACAGCTCCAGCTGGACGCGGTGGTCATCATCGGCGGGGATGACTCCAACACCAACGCAGCGCTTTTGGCGGAGTATTTTTTGAGTCAAGGATCGTCCATCCAGGTAGTAGGCTGCCCGAAAACCATTGACGGGGACCTCAAGAACGAATACATTGAAGCCTCTTTTGGGTTTGATACGGCGGTGAAAACCTACAGCGAACTCATCGGCAATATCGAACGGGACGTGAACAGCGCCAAAAAATACTGGCATTTCATTAAGCTCATGGGCCGCTCGGCCAGCCACATCGCCCTAGAATGCGCTCTGCAAACCCATCCTAATGTATGTTTTATCTCCGAGGAAGTGGCGCACAAGCAATGGTCCTTGAGCCAGGTGGTAGACCAGATCTGCGATTCTGTGGTGAAGCGCGCTGCGGCGCAGGAACCCTTTGGGGTGGTCCTCATCCCCGAAGGGCTGGTAGAATTTATCCCGGAGATGAAGAAGCTGATTCAGGAGCTGAACGATACCCTGGCGGCCCATACAGGGGACGCCCTATCGCAGGGGACAGACCCCCTTACGGTGCTGGGGACCAAACTGTCGAAGGAGGCTCGGGAACTTTTGGAAAGCCTGCCAAAGGATATCGCTCGGCAGCTCCTCATGGACCGGGATCCTCACGGTAACGTTCAGGTTTCCCGGATCGAAACGGATAAACTGCTTATCAGCATGGTGGAACAGCGGCTGCGGCAGTTAAAAGAACAGGGACGCTACAACGGGCAGTTCAGCGCCTTGGGGCATTTCTTTGGGTATGAAGGCCGGGCCGCTTTCCCCAGCAATTTCGACGCCAATTATGGGTATTCCCTGGGACTGACCGCCTTTGTCCTCATCGCTGCGGGCCTTACGGGGTATATGGCCAGTGTGCGGAACCTGGCGGATAGGGCGGAAGACTGGGCGCCCGGGGGGGTGCCTCTCACCATGTTGATGCATCTGGAACAGCGCCACGGCGCCCAGAAGCCGGTGATCCAGAAAGCCTTAGTGGACCTCAATGCCGCGCCCTTTAAAGCCTTTGCCGCCGCACGGGACATCTGGGCCGTCACTACGAGCTTCCTCTTCCCCGGCAGCATCCAATATTTCGGCCCGCCTGAACTGTGCGACCGGCCTCCGAAGACGCTGGAATTAGAGCGGAAATGTCGTACTGCACCGGAACGCGGGGAATCGCGAGAATAATACCGTGATAGCACGGAGAGTACAAGACGGATGTCAGGATTCCCTTCCTAAGGCCGTGGTATTTGATTTTGGGAAGGTGATTTCCCTTCCACCGGGACCAGCGCTTATGCAGGCCCTGGTCGACCGGACGGGACGGGACGAAAAGGATATGGCCCCCTTAGTCTGGAGGTATCGCAAGGAATTTGACCGAGGGACTTTAAGCGGAATCGCCTATTACCGCGCTATACTGGGGCCTGATCTGGCCGAGGCCGAGGCCGAAGCCCTGGTGCGCCTCGATTTGGACGGCTGGAAGTGCATCAATACGGACACCGTGGCCCTGATGGGGGAGCTTCGGGAGCAGGGATTCCTCTTAGGAGTCCTCTCCAATATGCCCCTTGAGTTTCTTGTCTGGGCCCGGGAACAGGCGCCTGAGTTCCGCCACCTGCACGCGGGAATTTTTTCCTGCGAAACCGGCTTTGTGAAACCCGAACGGCCTATCTATGAGGTACTGCTTGCGTCTCTATCCTGCAAGGCGGAAGAGGTGGTGTTCTTCGATGATATTGTGGAGAATGTGTACGGGGCTTGTTCTCTGGGGATTCGCGGGTTTGTGTGGCAGGATGTTGAAACCGCCCGGCGCTCCTTACGGGCCCTCGGGGTACGGGTCTAGGGGGGCTCTATGGCATTACTCAAGACGATTATTGATTTTACAATTGTGGGGATCACCCTGATTGTCCTCTCTCCCTTGGGCATGGGGATATTCCTTTTGAGCCGCCTGGGCCTTAACAAGTCCATGGCCTGGGTGATCTATAAAATCGCCCAAGTATGGTCCTGGCTGCTTATCGCCTGTACGGGGTGCAAACTCACGGTACAGGGAAGAGAACACATCCCGGCCAAGGGGGGCCTTTGTTTTGTCAGTAATCACGGGAGTATCTTTGATATTCTCATCATCGTCGCCTTGGTAGGAAGGCCCGTGGGGTTCATCGCCAAAAAAGAATTGGCCTTGATTCCCTTCCTTAATCTTTGGATATTCCTCTTAGGTGGCCTTTTTGTCGACCGGAAGAACATCCGTAAGGCCCTGGGGACGATGCAGAAGGGGGTAAAGCGGATCCAAGCGGGAGGAAGCATGGTTATTTTCCCGGAAGGGACCCGTAGCCACGGCCAGGGCTTGCTGCCTTTCCGGGCAGGGGCGCTGAAACTGGCCACCCAAGCCAAGGCCCCCATCGTTCCTATAGTCATCCAGGGCAGTTACGAGATATTCGAAAAGACCCTACGGGTCCGGGCGGTGCCGGTGCGGGCCACCTTTCTTCCGCCCATTGACACGGCGTCCCTCTCTGCAGAGGAGCGTCGGCAGCATCTTTCGAATCAGGTCTATATGCAGATTGCCCAAGCCCTCCAAGTCGAACCAGCCTCCTGAGCGCTTTACCCTTGCGAGGAGCGGACTGATGAAGCAATTTAGACAAGAGTTCCTGTTGGATTGTTTCGCTATGCTCGCCATGACGGTCTAACCCCCGTACCCGACCGGTGCGTAGGGCAATGCCCCAATCGCATCCCGCAAATGGGTCACAGTAAAAAAGCGGTGAGTTCCCGTAAGTCCCGGATGCGTGGGTGAGGATAGTCCGGGTAGGCGTTTGCCTCATCCAATAGCACCCCCCGTCCCCCCAAGGCGCAATAGGCGCTGACACAGCGGGGCATATCGTCAATAAAAAGGGTAGTTTCCGCAGTGGTCCCCAGAGCCTGTAAAACCCGATGG
>JAITJK010000259.1 GCA_031278935.1 Spirochaetaceae bacterium
AAGCAGGGAACGAGTTTTACCAAGCTCCAGGACACCCATACGGTAGACATTCTTATCCGGGCGGCGGATGGGTTTCCCCTCTTTATGCGGGACAGCTTAGATGAAACCTATTCCTGGCCTGATAATACCACCTTGCGTTTTGTGGGGTTTACCCTAACCTTTGGCTCAGGGATGGTTCCCATGGATAAAGACGCGGTGGTTTCGTCCTTGGGAAACACGCTGGGCACTATAGCCCGGATCCCAGAGCCCAGGGAGGACAATACGCCGCCGCCCCCTCAAGCGGAAGCCCCCGAGTCCATGCCGGTTATGGGCTTAGAGCAGGCGGAGATCGAACTAGCTCCGGTGCCTGAAGGGGTACGCCTTACGGTCAAGGACATCCGGTTTGTCCCGAATTCCCCGGATTTTCTTGCCACGGAAACCCCCCGGCTCGATCTCATAGCCCAGGCATTACAGCAGGTCCCGGAGCGGACTTTCCTGGTAGAGGGGCATACCGCTGTGGCGGGATCCACCGATGGGGATCTCGAACTCTCTTTGGAGCGGGCCAAACGCATGGTAGATGAACTGGTGCGCCGGGGAATTAGCGCGGATCGGTTTATTTATAAGGGGTGGGGCAGCACCAAGCCCTTAGCGGACAATGCCACGGAAGAGGGCCGTAGCCGCAACCGCCGGGTGGAAATTACTATTTTGGAATAACCATCTGCCCTAGTCGACTTTCCTGAGGTCCTAGTCGACTTTTCTCAGGCTATAGTCGACTTTGGTGAGCCCATGGAGTTATATTGGCGGACTTTTGTATTCCTGTCTTACCTCACCTAAAAAAGGGGTCTGACCCCCGTATGAAAACAAGTCCCCAATACGTCTCCACCGCAGGTGCTATTCGTCCCAGAGCCAGGTGGAGAGATAACGCTCTCCCGTATCGGGAAGCACTGCCACGAGGGTCTTACCCTTATGCTCAGGCCGTTTGGCCACGGTTAGGGCCGCCTCAAGGACCGCCCCCGCAGAGATACCCACCAGGATGCCTTCCTCCTTAGCCAAACGCCGGGCAATGGTGCCGGCTTTCACCTCGTCAGTCTGGTAGATTTCGTCAATAATGTCTTTGTTATATACCTGAGGAACAAAACCCGCGCCGATTCCCTGAATCTTGTGAGGACCGGGCTGCCCGCCTGAAAGCACCGGGGATGCCGAGGGCTCGACGGCAATCACCTTAACCGAGGATTTTTGGGCCTTGAGATAGGCTCCCGCGCCGGTAAGGGTCCCGCCGGTTCCCACCCCGCCGATAAGAATGTCCACCTGGCCCTCGGTGTCCTTCCAGATTTCTGGACCCGTGGTGGTTTCGTGAACCTTGGGATTCGCGGGATTGTTAAACTGCTGAGGAATGAAGGCATGAGGAATGCCAGCGGCCAATTCTTCCGCCTTGGCAATGGCCCCCTTCATACCCTTGGCCCCTTCGGTAAGCTCTAGTTCCGCGCCCAGGGCCTTGAGTAGCTTCCGCCGTTCAATGCTCATGGTCTCAGGCATGGTGAGGATAATCCGGTATCCCTTGACCGCCGCCACAAAGGCTAGGCCAATACCGGTATTACCGCTGGTGGGTTCGATGATAACCGTGTCTTTGGTAATGCTACCGTCCCGTTCTCCTGCCTCGATCATGGCCAAGGCGATACGGTCTTTTACGCTGGAAAAGGGGTTAAAACTTTCCAGTTTCGCATACACCGTTGCGTCGCTGTCATTGAGCTTATTGATTTTAACGATAGGGGTATTCCCTATGAGATCCGTAATTTTTTCGAATCGTGCCATACATGACTCCTTCATCTTTGAAATTCATCGGCATAAAGCCTACTAAATACAGAGGAATTATACAAAGAATGGACGACCCCTGTCAAGAAAGCCATTAACCCCGCTCTCCCCCAATACACCTTCACAATAAAAGTATAAAAAAATATTGACAAGTAGTCGATAAAGCCCCATACTAATCTCAGTCTCCTAGTTGCACTAGTATTACTTCTTTTTACCCTATAGCTTCATTCCTTTCACTTTTTCTCTCTTTTTTTCGTATCGATTAAAGCAACAAACCAACTGGGAGCCTATATATAGTCCTAAAAACTTTATGACAGGAGTACCTATGCACAAGAATCTCAACTTGAATGGCCTATTCGCCCAGTACGTCCAAGGAACCGTAGCCAAGAAAGATCTCGAGGGGGCGATCTTTACCTTCATCCTCGAAAATCATCAGCAATTGCATCTCTTTCGCCGGGATAAAGATAGATGCGCGGATTTTCTCACCTGGTTCTATCCACGCATGAGTCGGGCCATCGATGCTTACCAAAACGTGGGGGCTACCTTTGAGGCCTATATCACCTCCCTTATGCGTTGGGCCGCCCGAGAATACCAGTCTCGCCAGGCAGACCGGGACCTTACAGAATCGACTTTCTGGGAAACTCAGGCAAAGGACCTGAGTCCTAGTGAGGCGGAACCAGCCTATCTAGAGCCTGAAAAGACCCTTAAACCCCTACCCAATCCCCGACAGACCCTAGTACTGCTGCTTAAAACCTATGCCTTTGTATCCGACCAGCGCATTGAACAGATCGCTCCCCTGATTGGGCTAGAACCAGCCTATCTTCAGGGGCTTATGGACGAACTGCGTCGGCGACGATCGGGACGGGACGAAGCGATTCGGGGACTGAGTGATAGGGTTTACTGCCAATACTACCGGTGTATGGTACTGCGAAAGAAATTGGCGGTTATTCCGGAAGGAAGCGGGGCATACGAAAAGCGGAAGGCCCAGCTTATCCGGGCGGAACGGCGGTATAGTTCCATGAAGAAGCGGTTGTCCTCCATGAGCTGTTACGCGACCAATCGGGAGGTAGCGGAGGTTCTGGGTATTCCCAAGGGGACGGTGGACTCAACGCTGTATGCGATAAAACGGAAATACCAGTCTAGGGAATAGGCGTGGGCCCCAGGGCATTGCAAGCCTGGGATACTTGTCTGGATTACTTTGTTGCTTTGTTCCTGGCTTTTGCGGTGGCTTTACTGTACCCCGCAAGTGGCAGGGACGAAGAGACGTGCGCCGATAGGTCTAACTATACGGCCCCCATTACCTCTAGGGCAAATGGCCCAATAGGACTGCAAATTCCTCTGTGATAGGTGGATATTAGCAGTCGTCTGTGTTATATTTTTGAATAGACAAAATTAAACGGCATCTCGGAATGTGTTACATCTGCCTGTGTGCGTCATATTGGCCAGAGAAGGGCTATTTTTTCGAGAAAAAAGGGGAAATACCACCAAATGAAGCAAGAATATACCTTTATAGTTGATAGAACTCCTTCTTACGTTCGAATTCAAGAGGAATTACCTTCTTTCGCGGGGATTTGTGCGGATTTTCAGGGCCTCAATGGCGCGGTGGGCCGGGTGTTGCTAGTCTGCGATACCAACACCGCCGCTATTGCCCGGAAGATTCTGGGAAAAGAGGAACGGCCTCGGTGCGTATTGCCCGCCGGGGAGACTGCCAAGACCTGGGCCTCGGTCGAAGCCATTCTCCGTGCTGGCCAAGAAGCGGGCCTGGGCCGGGACGGACTCTTTATCGGCGTAGGTGGCGGGGTGGTAAGCGACTTGACTGCCTTCGCCGCCTCGATTTATATGCGGGGAGCGAGCCTCTGTCTGGTATCGACCAGCCTCTTGGGTATGGTGGACGCTGCGGTAGGGGGGAAAACGGGCTTTGACTTAGGGGGACTCAAAAACTTGGCGGGGACCTTTTATCCCGCGCCTCTTATTTATATGCCCTTGGACAGCCTCGTGAGTCTACCCCCCCCCGAATGGAAGTCCGGCATGGGGGAACTCATCAAGACTGCGATATTGGACGATACGGGTGCGCTACTCGGGCAACTACGCCTCCTGGGGTCTGACCCCCTGGACGGGATGGACCCGGCAGGCCGGGAGCGCCTGTTCGTCGCTATAGCGGGATCCGTGGGGATCAAGGGCCGGATCGTTGAAGCGGATCCCCGGGAAACCGGTGCGGAACGAATGCGCTTAAATCTGGGGCACACCTTTGCCCACGCTTTGGAATCTGCTGCGGGCCTGGGGCAGGTGTCCCACGGCGAGGCGGTTGCCTGGGGCCTGGTCTGTGCCTGCGAGCTGGGCTATGCTCTGGGACTCACCCCATTGGATCGGGTGGAGGCTATCGACGGCCTCCTGCGGGACCGCTCCTATGAGACCCGCGTTCCCCATCCCTTTCTTACCGCTCCGGGAAAACTTGAGGCCTTTATGCGGGCCTTGGACGGGGACAAGAAAAAAAAGGCCGGGGATCTTCGGTTTATCGTCCCCCTGGCTAAAGGGGTTACGGCGGTTTCCGCTAAAGACATAGCGGCGGATTTGGTGGAGCGTATCATGCGCGGCGAGCATTGAGCCTTTTCGTGACGCAGAGCGTGTTAAAAGCGAGGAGCCCGTGGGCCGTACCCAATACGCCCACCGCAGGGGCTGGATTGCTGTGCTCCCCTCGCCCTGATGGTATTGGTGCATTCGTGTAATTCGCGGACTTTTGCTTTCTGTCGAATTCACACTTTTAAACAAGAAGGACCTATTTATTAACTGTTTATTGCATTATCACCGCATACGCATACTGATCTTGTGCTCTTTAGCCCTGGCCTTGGTATGGGGGAGGCCGGTGTTCGCTCAAACCTCTGATCCGGAAGCGGAGGGTCTTCAGGCGACTGAGGAGGTTTTGTATATGATAGAAACAATTCGCTTTGATATACAGGGCCGCACACAAGTTCTGGCTTTGCTAGATGCGGGGAACTTTCAGAAAGGAGAACTGCTACGGGGCGACGAGGGCCTGGCCGCTTATATCCGGGACAAAACCCAGCTCCTTATGAATCAGCGGGTCCTTGATGCGGTCCATATTGACTATGCCACAGGGAGGGCCGACGATCAGGGCCTTATCCCGGTGTACCTCTTGGTGAGCGTTACGGATACCTGGAATATCATCGTACTGCCCCGGCCCCAGTACGATGACAACACGGGCTTTGCCCTTACCCTCAAGGGCCGAGATTACAATTTTCTTGGCACCATGAACGCCCTGCGCGTGGATTTCGGGTATGAACGGGATACGGAGGGGGAGAACTTCCTGGTCTTTGAGATTGATTCGGATACGCCCTTTCACGCCTTCGGGTATGCCTTTAACCTCAATTTTGATCACGCTTTTTCCTATACCTTTGATGAACCTCTGTACTATAAGAACACCACCGGGATATCCATGGAGCTGCCCCTATACTGGACGACTTTTACGGTGGGCTTTGAGGAAGCCACGGTAATCCACGAAGAGAACGACGATGAGTACCAGGCGGACTATGGGGACCGGGACGACTGGTATATGTCCAGCGAGCTCTACGGCGCCTGGAAAATCCCTACTCGCCTTTCGGTGCATACCTTCGGCGAGTTGACCTATACCCCTAAGATCGCGGGGAAGCTCTTGTATCTGGATGAAAACCTGGAATACTTTCGCAAGGGGCCGCTCCTCACCTTGAGCCATACTCTGGGCTTTGGCCGGATAGACTGGATCGGCAATTACCGCAAGGGCTTGGAAGCGGCGGTGGATAACGCCTACGAATACAACCTCTCGAACCGGACCTGGGATAGGACCTTAGCGGTTACCGCCACAGCGCATTGGCGCGTGGCGACGTTTTTCGGTATTTCCGGGCGTTTTTGGTATCGCCATTGGTTTGACGACACCAAAAACGCGGGGGACGCCCTGCGGGGGATGCTGGATAAATCCGTGCATGTGCCCTATATAGTTTCGGTGAACCTGGATTTTCCCTTGCGGATTTTGCGCTTTACCCCTTCCCAATGGCTGGACAACCGGAATCTCCGGTTGTTTAATTTTGAGATGCACTTGACTCCTTTTATGGACACCGCTCTGGTACCAGGACCCCGAGTGCTTCTCACGGGGGGGCTGGAATGCATGGTGTTCCCGGAGTTTATGCGGAGCCTGTATCTCCGGGTGAGTCTGGGCTGGAATCTACGGGAAGCCTTGGAGACAGGCCGCCTTCCCGATGGAGCTAACCGGGAACTATTTATCGGTATTGGACATCATTATTAAGGAAAAAAGACCTTATGGCGTATATTGGGGTGATCGGTACGGGGTATGTGGGATCGGTTTCCGGGGCCTGCCTTGCGGATTTCGGCAATTTCGTAACCTGTGTAGATAAAGATGAGGAAAAGATCAGGGCATTACAAAAGGGACTCATTCCTATTTTTGAACCTGGCCTTGATGCGGTGGTGGAGCGCAATGTCCGCGCCGGGCGCTTGCAGTTCACCACGGATATCCGCGCCACGGTGAAGACCCATCAGATCCTGTTTATCGCGGTGGGTACTCCCCCGGCGGAAGACGGCAGCGCGGACTTACAGTATGTGGAAGCCGCGGCCCGGGAAATTGGAGAAGCTATGGAAGGGTATACCGTGGTAGTGGATAAGAGCACGGTCCCCATTGGCACGGGCCGGAAGGTGGCCCAATGGATACAGGAGGAGTTGCAGAAACGGGGTCGAGACATACCCTTTGAGGTGGTTTCCAATCCTGAATTCCTGCGGGAAGGGTCTGCGGTCTATGATTTTACCCATCCGGATCGGGTGGTCATCGGGACCGAAGGAGAAACCGCCCGGAAGATCATGAAGGACGTGTATCGTTCCCTGTACCTCAATGAGACACCTTTTATTGAGACTAATCTTGAATCCGCAGAAATGATAAAATACGCAGCCAATGCTTTTCTCGCGGTAAAAATCACCTTTATTAACGAGATTGCCAACCTCTGCGAAAAAGCTGGGGCCAATGTACAGGACGTGGCCAAAGCCATAGGCCGGGACGGACGGATCGGGCCTAAATTCCTACACCCCGGGCCCGGGTATGGCGGGTCTTGTTTCCCTAAGGACACCCGGGCCTTGGCCCGCATCGGCAGGGTATTGAACGAACCACAGGGTATTGTGGAGGCCACTATTACCCGCAACGATCAGCAGAAGCTGCGGATGGTGGACAAGATCGAGGCGGGTTTAGGGTCCCTGTCTGGCAAGACCATTGCCCTTCTGGGCCTGGCTTTTAAGGCGAACACCGACGATATGCGGGAAGCTCCGGCTCTAACTATTGCGGAAGGGTTAGTAAAACGCGGGGCCCGGCTGCGGCTCTGGGACCCTGCGGCCATGAAGGAAGCGGCCTGGCGACTTGAGCGACTTGAGACTGGTGCTGATGGCGCGACCGAAAAGAAACTGTATTTTGCGGAAAACGAATACGACGCCCTCATTGGGGCGAGCGCCCTGGTGCTACTGACCGAGTGGAACGAATTGCGGAACCTGGATCTCGCCCGAGTGAAAGGGTTGCTGACATTACCGTACTTCTTTGACTTACGGAATATTTACAAGCGGGAAGAAGTGGAAGTTGCAGGACTGCGGTATTACGGGATTGGGCAGCCATAGCCTTGAGGTCGAGCGACAAGACGAAGATATATTGGAGTTGTTCAATAACCCGGTTGGTTATCGAACAAGCCCTGCAAAATGCGGATCATTTTGCTATTTTTCATCGGAAGTTTTTAAACAACTCTATTGACGAAATGAATAGTATAACTTAAAGTATAGGTACTGGGTGTTCATACTCAAAAAATTAACCTACATCGTGGAGGCAAGCGTTTTATGAAAAAGTTATTGCTGTTAGGATATCTTTTGTTTTTAGTTTCCGCTTCTTTGGTTTTTGCACAGGAACGGAAGAGAGGGGTTTATGTAGATATTGGTCTGGGGTTGGGAGATATTAGCTATTTTGGAGGCAACATGAAAACAATAGCGGATGGTTTCAATAAAACGGCGGATATGCACATGACTCTCGATGTCAGTTTTTTAACCATTGGATGGGCCTTAACCCAGAATATCTATCTTGTCGGAACACTGACATCCCTTGCAGATGCTTATTTTGACGCAGCAGAGAACCAAAGTCAGCTAAACGTCGCTATGTATGGTATTGGTGCCAGGTATTATCCCTTGCCAAGCAAAAAGTATTTGCAGTTTGGACTTGATCTCGGGGCCAGTCGATTGAGTGTATTGCAGAATAAGAAAAATGCCTATTCTGATTTTGGTTTTAGCACTAGATTTTCTGCCGCCTATGATTTTGATTCAACTATGACAGGGTTTACGGCAATGCCCGGTGGAGCACTGATGCTGAATATAATCGAAGGGGATGTAAGTCTATCTTATACCCTATTCTTTAAACTTGCATTTAAATAAACTGGACTTGTTCAATAACCCGGTTGGTTATCGAACAAGTCCTGCAAAATGCTCCGCATTTTGCTATTTTTCAGCGGAAGCTGTTTAAAAACTGAAGTTTTTAAACAACTCTACTCTATTTATTGCTAATGGGAGTGCATATATCCATGTCAAAAAATAAAATTATATTTCTTTCAATTTTCTTGCCCTTTGCTGTTTTTCCCCAAAATAATGAACCGACCATAAAACTGGACCTTCCGCTATTTGATCTGCCGTACCAAATTGATGCAATGAATACGGTTGGACAGGGTTTCTTTTCATCTTATGCTAATCCGAGTATGGCCCAATCATCGGCTCTGGCAATGGATTTATATTCGGCCTTTCATTTTGGTGTAAAAGCCTTATTTGACCAATGGAATTTCAATGATACATTAGGTTTGTGGGAAATGAAGGGGCTGATCCAGGATATAAGTCTGTTGGCGGGCAATCTTCTGCTGGTTTATGTTCCCGGCGGCAGCGGATGGATGCACGAAGAATTTCACCGAGCCGTAATGAGTCGTTACACGGTAAATAGTTTTAATGATATGAACACATTCCCTCTCGGACAAGAAATGGTTTATGTAAAATCCGTAAAAGATGAAGATTTAGAGCGCTTTAAGGCGGAAAGTCCGGCGGATTTTGTACGTCTGCCTGCTGCAGGCATTGAAGGCGAATATTTGCTGATTGACCAGCTGCAACGCAACAGTTTTTTCTATAATCAGGGCTTGCGTTTTCATACATTTTATTGGCTTACTACAATAAATGCCCATGGGTATATTTCTCTTTCCGGTAATATAAACGGCCATGACACACTAGACGCCCAGGAAACGGATATATTGTCCCGCGATTTTACAGGCATGGATATGGCCGCCTGGGTTTACGATTTATTTCGTCCTGACGAGCCCTACCACAAGCGCGGAGAACATAGTACCGGAATCGGAATTGACCGCTATCGCACCACAGAGGATTTAACCGGCGAAGAATTAGATTACCTTCGCGCTCAAAAGTATTGGCATATTTTCAATTATATTTCACCGATGCTGTTAAATATAAACCGTATTGCCCTGGGTGATACCGGGATGTACGGTAATTTTGCGTTTCGACATGTATTGACTTCTTTTGGGACAGATGTCGCGCTGAATATGTATGTACTAAAAGATAGGTTTAATATAGTATTTGTTCTGCATAACTACTTGAATTACAAAAATTATTTTCCATCGATTGAGGTGGCTCTTGTGGATTTTCCCCTGTCATCAGGGTCTCTTAAGGTGTATCTCTCACCGCGAATTCTTGTTGGGATGCAGCCTGAAAACCAAAAGTTCAAAACAGAAACACCTGAATTTCTAGGATTGGCAGGGTGTAGGATTGATTTAAATATAAGCAAATTCTTTTTACCCTATTTTGATGTAACGGTAAAAACAGATGGCTGGGTAACCGGCAGTGAATTTTTAGAAAAAAATATAAGTATAAAAACGGGAATTTCGCTGAGATTTTGAATATAACTTGAAGAAGCCGTATACCGAACTTCTTTATGGCGCCGTCCCAACGTCGTCACGATTCATGAGGCCTGACCCGCGTCATCCCAAACCGCCCTTTTCCAGCAGGCATACGGCCAAGGCTTCTACAGCCTGCCCGGTTCCCACAGCGCCCAGGCCCTCGCAAGTCTTACCCTTAACAAAAACCGCAGCCGATGAAACCCCTAAAACCTGGGCAAGAGACAAACGTATACGGTCCCGGTAGGGCAGTATCTTGGGGCGTTCACACGTAACCACACAGTCCAGATTGATAAGACGCCACCCTGCTTCTTGTACAAGACCAAAGGCGCTCTTCAGCAGGGCAAGAGAATCCGCGTCTTTCCAAGCCGCCTCAGAGGGAGGGAATAGCGCCCCAATGTCGCTCAGACCGGCGGCCCCCAGGAGTGCGTCAATAACCGCATGGGTCAGTACGTCCCCATCAGAATGGCCCCACTCACCCCGGTCCGAGGGCAGCGCCACCCCGCCTAAGAGGAAGGGCCTCCCCGAAACCAGGCGATGCGTATCGCTCCCCAGCCCGACGCGGATTATCCTTGGATCCATAGGTCCTCACCCAGACGCTCAAGCCCCAGGTCTTCAGGAAAAGTTATCTTGCGATTTGCCGGAGAACCAGGTATCACCGCTACGGGACCGATAAATTCTCCCCATACCTCCGCGTCGTCGGTGTACTCACGCTGGGCAGCGAGTTCCTGTTCCGCAGCCTGTTCATGGGCCCGAAGGATCTCAGGATATGCGAAACCCTGGGGGGTTTGAGCGGTTCCAACCCGGGCGCGGGGTAGATGCCGACATACAAAGCCTGCCGCGTCAATTTCTTTCGGCGTTTCAATCACCGGCA
>JAITJK010000018.1 GCA_031278935.1 Spirochaetaceae bacterium
GGAAGGCGGTCTTGAACTGGTTTTCCCGCAAAAAGCCTCCCGCCACGGCGTCCCGGGCGAGGCTTACCAGGGCCTCTTCGCTACCCGCCACATATTCCGCCTGGCTGCGGATCTGGGGATCCGGCGAAAAGAATTGCACCGGGGTGGTAGGATAGGGAACTTTCGGCATCAAGAAGAAGCCTAATGCAAAAACCGCGAGGATCGGTAAACCCGAAGCCAGGGTAATGACCCCAAGGCCCGAAGCCCCACCTTTGTTGCCTCCGGCGATCTTGGACACCCCGATACCCAGGGCGATAACCAGAGGAACCGTTACCGGGCCGGTAGTGGCCCCGCCAGTATCCCAAGCCAGATTAGCCAGGGGGCGGAGGCTGGGATTTTGTTGAAAATACAGGCCGATGGCGACCAGGATGGGCATCATAATGAACACGGCGGGCTTAAAGGGCCAGGCGTAAATGAACCGGAAGACCCCCAAAACGACCGCGAGGCCCACGCCGATGGCAATGGCCAGTACGAGCCAGCCTGAACCCCGGTTCAGCACCAAATAGAGCAGGGGGGCATCCCAGCATTTCACGGCGCTACCCTGGAGTTTCAGGAAACTGATAGCCGGCTCCGCCAAGGTGGCCGTAACTCCGATGATGACCGCAAATATGGCCACCCCAAAAGACCCCGCCTTGGGGGGCAGCCGTAGCCCGCACTGCTCCCCCAGAGGCATAATCCCCAAAAACAAGCCCTCCAAGAAGAAGGCTAGTCCCGCCACGGTAGCGGCGACCCCTAAAATTACGGAAACCAGGTTTTGTACCGGTACTTTCAAGATAAAGGTCTGGGCAAGAAACAGATAAATCACCACAAAGGCGACGGCCCGCAGTTGAGCGCCCAACTTGGATGTGGCATACATACCTATCATCCTCAGGGCTTGAGGCAATGGCATTTTAATCGTGTTTGTCTGGCTCATACGACACGCTCCTTACAGTTCAAGAATATAACTATAAAACCCTCAAATCATCAAGCGTCCCGCAGGATCCGATGCTGCGGCGCGCAGGGCTTTCACCTGCGAATCTAACAGATACTCATCGAAAAGCATCATCCGGTCAATAGGTGGATGGGCCGCCGGCAGTATCTCCACGATGCGGTTGGCCAGGGAATTGACGAATTCATGGTCATGGGAGTTAAAGAGTACCACCCCGCTAAAGGCCAAAAGGCCCTCGTTCAGGGCGGTGATGGCTTCCAGGTCCAGGTGATTGGTGGGTTCGTCCAGGATGAGCACATTGGCCCCGGAAAGCATCATCCGGGCGAGCATACACCGGACCTTCTCTCCCCCCGAAAGGACCTTCACACTCTTCAGCGCCTCATCTCCGGAGAAAAGCATCCGCCCCAGGAAGCTGCGCACATAGGTTTCATCCTGATCCGGGGCGTACTGCCTAAGCCAATCAGTAATGGAAAGGTCTTCAGTGAAATAGCTGCTGTTTTCCTTGGGGAAATAGGCAACTTTCGTGGTCTGACCCCAGGAATAGGTTCCACTTTCGGGCTTTTGTACAGAGGCGATACAGTCGAAGAGGGCGGTCTTGGCCTGATGCTCGGTCCCCACCAGGGCAATCTTGTCCCCCTTGTTTACCGTGAGAGAAAAGTTTTTAAGCACCGCCGCCCCTTCCCGGATACTCGTCAGGTTTTCAATCTGGAGCACCTTGTTCCCAATCTCCCGGTCCGGTTTGAAGCCCACATAGGGGAATTTCCTGCTGGTTACGGTCAAGTTTTCCAGGTCCAGCTTCTCCAGGACCTTTTTACGGCTCGTGGCCTGACGACTTTTGGCCGCGTTGGAAGCGAAACGCTGGATGAATTCCTTCAGTTCCCGGGCCTTTTCTTCCCGTTTCTTGAGCTGATCCCGGGCTTGGCGCTGGAGCATTTGGCTCATCTGGTACCAAAAGTCGTAGTTTCCTGAATAGAGGGTGATTTTGCCAAAGTCAATATCCCCGATGTGGGTACACACGGCGTTCAGAAAGTGCCGGTCATGGGACACCACAATAACCGTGTTGGGAAAGTCCATGAGAAAATCTTCAAGCCAGGTAATGGATTCCAGGTCAAGGCCGTTGGTGGGTTCGTCTAGGAGCAGAATATCCGGATTACCGAACAAAGCTTGGGCAAGGAGGATCCGGACCTTCTTGGATTCGTCCAATTCCGCCATCATTTTGTCCTGGTCCCCTTCGGCAATGCCCAGTCCCGAAAGGAGCTGGCTGGCCTCAGCCTCGGCCTCCCAACCGCCGAGTTCCGCGAAATCCGCTTCCAGTTCGCTGGCCCGCATCCCGTCGGCTTCGGAAAAATCTTCCTTATTATAGATGCTTTCCCGCTCTTTCTGTACCTCATAGAGTTTGGGATACCCCATGATCACCGTGTCCAGGACTGAAAATTCCTCGAAGGCAAAGTGGTCTTGCTTGAGGACTGCCATACGCGCGCCGGAATTCACCGCAATGGTTCCCCGGTCGTGTTCGATTTCCCCGGAGAGTATTTTGAGAAAGGTGGACTTCCCGGCCCCGTTGGCGCCGATGATGCCGTAACAGTTGCCCGGAGTAAATTTGAGGTTGACGTCCTTAAAGAGGGTCCGCTCGCCATAGCTGAGTCTTATATCGGTCAGGCTTATCACAGCTCAGGGCTCCTTTTGTTTTTTTTATGAAACAGGCCGAACATCCGGGCAATAATGCCTTCTTTTCTCCCGTCGATCCTCGCTTCAGTGGAAGCCGCATCAGGGGAAACCGGCATAGCGGCAATACGCGGCCCTTCCGCACCCAAGGCAACCGGTTCCAGGTCTCGCCGCTTTTCCGACCGGGGCCGGGATCGCCTGCGTTTAGTATGCTCTTCCCCACGCGTCTTGGCGGACCCTTCCCTCGGCGAGGCTTTGGACTCTTGGGGCTCCCTGGGTTTCCGTACGGATGGAGGGATTTCGTATTTTTGTTTGTAATAGGCCATGCGCTCTTCAAAAGAAAGATGGGATACATCCTGGTAGTCCGGGTCCTGGGTTTTCTTCAACACCGGCCCTTCGACCTTACGCCCCGAAGCCCGCAGTTCACGACCTTGGCCCCGTTCTCGGGACCGGCGGCCCTCCCCGCCTTCCTCGGCCCGGCGTCTTCCCCCGGAGCCCTGAGGCTGGGAGGACCTATTCCTTCGGCGGTCATCCGAAGAGGGCCCACGACGCTCTGTCCCCTCTGGATGCATCCGGATCCCTTCGCTTGAATCCTGGGCATAGAGCCTCTCTTCCGGGATGAGGGCGGGGATTTTTTTCCCAATATACCGCTCGATATCCCCCAGTTCATACACATCCTGTTCCCCCACCAGGGAAATGGCCTTGCCGGTCTTGCCCGCCCGAGCGGTTCGTCCGATGCGATGCACATAATTCTCCGCTTCCGCCGGGAGATCGTAGTTGATCACCAAGGCAAGCCCCTCAATATCAATACCCCGGGCTGCCACGTCGGTGGCCACGAGGTACCGCACGTGGCCCTCTTTAATATCCTCAATAATCTTGAAACGCTTAGTTTGAGGCAGATCGCCCATAATAAATTCACAACTTAGGCCGTTGCGCTGTAGGCGTTTTGCCAAGATCTCCGTCTGCCGCTTGGTATTACAGAAGACAATAGCGCTTTCTGGTTGTTCCTGCCGAAAAATCCCTAAAAGCAATCGCGTCTTGTCCTTACTAGGCACGTGGTAGAGTACCTGATCCACCTCGTCCACCGTTACGGTTTCCGGGGCAATCTCGATTTCGTAGGGAGATTTGGTGTACTCCCAGGCCAGGTTCTTCACCCAGGCGTTCAAAGTAGCGCTGAAGAGCATGGTCTGCCTTCGATCCGCTGGGGGGACCACCTTGATGAGCTTGCGTAAATCCGGGTAAAAACCCATATCGAACATACGATCCGCCTCGTCCAGCACCAAGAAAGCGATATCCATAAGGTTCATTTGGCCGGATTGATTCAGATCCAAGACTCTGCCCGGGGTTCCCACAAGGATCTGCACGTTGTCTCGGAGTAATTGCTGCTGCGCGCCGTATCCGACTCCACCGTAGAAACTGCCCACCTTAAAGGGCAGGTATTTTCCCAAGGCAAGGGCTTCTTCTTCCACTTGAATGGCCAATTCCCGGGTAGGCACCAGAATGATGGCTTTTTTGCCTTTTAGAAGGGATTCGCTCAGGAGGCGCTGGAAGATAACGATTAAAAAGGCGGCGGTTTTGCCGGTCCCGGTTTGCGATTGGACGTAAAGGTCTTGGCCTCCAAAGGCATTGGTGAGTACCTGTTCCTGGACTGAGGTACAAAGGGTATATTCTGCATCAGCGATACCCCGTTGGAGGTCAGGATGTAGGTTTAATTCTCTGAATTCCATAGTATAATAATAGCTATACCCTATTTTGAGAGCAATGCATAGCCTAGACTGCAAGCGTTTTTTGTAGCACCCTTCTTGCGGGCCTAGATGCTTCACCACCGGAAAGCCTGCCGCGCTAAGGGCGTTTACCCATCAAACAGCGCCGGGCTTGGGGAAACCAGGCGGCAAGTCCTATTTCCCTCAACCCATCACGTAAGGATATCGATATGAACCGGGAACACCACCCAGAACCGGGCAGCCTTCTGCCCTTACAAGGAGTGCACAATCTACGGGACTTGGGAGGCTACGCAACCCAAGACGGAAGACGGCTCAGGCGGGGACAGCTCTACCGATCCGGGGATTTACACCACCTTTCTCCTCAAGACCAAGCTGCCTTGGAAACCCGGGGGATTAAAACCATCGTTGATTTCCGCGGGGAAAAGGAGAAACAAGAGGCCCCGGATCGCGCCGTAGGAACGGTGGATACGACCATTGAGTTGCCTATTGAGGCGGGCAACATCCTTGAGCTTTTTGCCACCGGAGCAGAAGTGCAGGGGGAGGTCTTGATGCGGGAACTCTACAGCCGCATGGTAGAAAGCGCCCGGCCTCAATACCGGACCTTTTTTACGATCCTCGCGGAGGGTGGGCACACGCCGTTGCTTTTCCACTGTTCCGCTGGGAAAGACCGGACGGGTCTTGCTGCGGCCTTTATCCTCTCGGCCTTAGGGGTGGACCGGGATCGGGTCTACCAGGATTACCTGCTTTCTGCGGAATACCTAAAGCCGGTCATCCGCCAATGGATCGCCGCAGAGCCCCATCTGGAAGCGGTGATGACCATCCGGCGGGAGTACCTAGAAGCAGCCTTTACCCGGATCGACACGGACTTCGGCGGAATCGAGCGGTATATCACGGAGGAACTTAAGGCCGATGTAGCACGCCTTCGCTCATGCTATACCGAGGCCGTAGGGGTATAATGAAAAAGTCCTAATTTCTTACAGAGTAAGGAATTAGGATGGATATACCCCGCTCAAGGCCCGGCATAAACTTGACAAAATAAGCGTTATATCGTACCTTTTAGCCCATGGCACAAGCGGTTCTCTTTACTGATACTGATTTTGAACAGTATCGAAGCCTTATCTACGCTGAAAGTGGTATCCATTTCACCCCTACTAACCGTTCAATTTTAGAAAGTAGGCTTCGAGAACGGCTTCGAGAGAAAGGCGTGGATGCTCCTCAAACCTATTTTACGATGATTACCCGGGATAAGGAAGAACTTAAAGTGTTCCTTGATTCCATTACCACGAATCTTACCCAGTTTTTTCGCAATGAAGCACACTTTCTGACCCTGGAAAAATTTGTCGTTCCCGAACTCTTGAACATAAAAAAGCAAAGCGGTAGCAATATTCTCAAAATTTGGAGCGCCGGATGTTCTACCGGCGAAGAACCCTATAGCATCGCCATGCTGCTCAGTGACATTTTGCCCTATCCCTGGCAGTTTGAAATCGTAGCTAGTGATATTAGCCTCAAGTGCCTTATGATCGCTAGAGAAGGGTTTTATATGGATAAGCCTTTAGAGAAACTTCCCTCAGGGTATCTGCCTAAGTATTTTGATAAAGTAGTCGGGGGCTATAAGGTGAAACCAGAGATCCGAACGAAAGTCCGCTTTGATTACCATAACCTCAAAAACGATTCGCTCTTACGCAACTTAGATCTCGTATTTTGCCGGAACGTCATTATCTATTTTGATGAAGCCGCCCAGACCAGCGTCATACGACGGTTCTGGGATTCTATGGCCCCTAAATCTTTTCTCTTTATCGGCCATTCGGAGTCCCTTTTCGGCATGGATACCCAGTTTGAATTTGTCAAGACGCAATGGGCGACATTATATAGAAAATTCGTATAACCGGGACGGGGCGGCGGTAAGTAGAGGCGCTGAACAAAGCCGTATATACAAACGTTATTAGTTGAAATGTAAGGAGAGACGGATCGTGGCTGACGAAATTGGTGTGTTAATTGTGGATGATTCTGCGCTGATGCGGAATCTTATAAGTAAAATGGTAGAGTCTACGCCGGGCCTAGCAGTAGCGGAAAAAGCTATGAACGGCCTTTTCGCTCT